>JAKCCC010000331.1 GCA_021838985.1 Planctomycetota bacterium | reverse complement strand
GCGCCTGGCCAAACCAATCGCCGTAGGGCCGCTGCTGGTAGCCGTGGAACTGCTCGCCGTTAAAGTGGGCTTTGCCAATCAGACAGGTGCGATAACCCGCCTGGCTAAGTACCCGCGGAAAGGTGATGCTGTTGGCTTCCAGGATGTGCTGGTTGTCGTAAATACCCTGGTTGCGGCTGTAGCGTCCAGTCACCAGCGCGGCCCGACTCGGCACGCAAAGAGGATTTTGGCAATAGCAATTCTCAAAGCGTAGCCCCGCCCGGGCCAGAGCGTCGAGATGCGGCGTGCGCACCCAAGGGTGGCCGGCATGCCCGAGCCAGTGGGGATTATGCTGGTCGGACAGGATAGACAAAATATTAGGGCGACGCTTGTGCATGGATTGAGCCTTCGGCTAAACCGCAAGTCGCCGCTGAGAAACCGTTAGGCGACTCGGCCAAGCCTGGTCGCCAGGGGGCGACGCGAGCGGCCGATAATCCCGACCGCCTGCGGGGTGACGGCAGGAGCGTGTCAAGCTATCCGTTAACAGCCCCTTAGCCTGTCGTGCCACAGGACGGCATACCCTTGGTCAGGGCAGCATAAATCAGCGGGCGCTGCAGCATCAGGGCCTGGTTGTCCAAGGCCTGCGGCGTGGCGCCGGGTCCGGCCAAAAAGCGAAATCGAAACACATGTTCGCCGCGATCAGAGTATTGACCACGCGGCGCGGCGCCCGGGTGCGGAATATGGCAGGCCATCAACGGACTGCGCAGCAGGGTCAACCGCAAACGATGGGCGGAGGCGTCCAGGGCGTAAACATCCGGGCAGACGATGCCCAGCTGCCGGCCGTCACCGCAACGCAGCAGCGTGAAATCACGACAGGGCACTTCGCGGCCGTTATTGGGCCGCTCCAATTCGCCGCCCATGATGCCGTCCACCCGTCCCTCGAAGGGGGTGGGGGCGGAAAGGATCAGCTTGAGCACCTGCCGTTGCTGGCGCCACTCCACCCGCAAAACCAATTCCACGTACGGCTCGCCCGCGTAGAGCCGCCATTCCCACCGCAGCGGAGAGGTCCCGATGCAGCCGGTTTGAATCATGGCCGTCCGCAGCGGCCCGGACTCCAGAACCACCGGGTCGTCCCAGTGGGCCGAGGTCACCGTGCCCTCCACGTAGCGGTCCACGCCATGCGACCAGGTGTCCGTCGGGTCTTCCAGCAGGGCCAGGCGCGGCAGCGGCAAGGTCAGGCCGGCCAGCGACAATTGTCGACGCCCCCAATCCACCCCCGTCCCGAGGCCTTGGGATTCGCGCTGGGACAGGGCCTCCGGCAAAATGGTCAAACCCGCCGGGGCGGTTGGCAGCTCCGCCGGCTTCGCGGCCCGGTCCGCGGCGGAATGACCCGGGGCCATGATGCGCAGCACGCGAAGCTGGCCTGGCTCCACGCGCAGGCGGCAAAGCACCCGCGGCGGCGGCCCCGGCACGATCGCTTCGCCGGCCAAGGCCTGGCATTCCACGTTTCGATCCGCTTCATCCAGCAACCGGTGCTCCGGCGTCCACGCCCCCCATCCGCCCAGCCAGGGATCAAACTCCGTATAGCCGTCAAACGGCCGATCCGAGGCATTCAGCAGGATGGCGCGTTGGTGGATGTCGTTGGGAAAGGATTGAATCTTTCGCCGCAGCGCCAGATGCACGGCGTCATCGGCCAGCGCCAAAGCCTGACCTAACTGCGCCTCCATCTGCGGATAGGCCGAGGGAATACACGTTCCCCCGAGCGTGTCATGAAAGTGATTGAAGGCGACGCGTTGCCAGGCCGGCTCCAGATCAAGCGGCATTGATTTCGACGGCGGCGCCACCTCCAACGCTGTCTGAGCCTGCAATAACAAATGTTCCGCGCGCCGCAAGGCCGTTTTGACGCCGCGATGCACGCTGTAACAGCCGATAGCGTGCATCTGCAATTCGCCCGTCACCAGCGGCAGGCGGTCGATTTGCGGCGCGACCGCGTCGAAAAATCGGCGGGGGCTGGAAAACACGAGCCGCACCCCATCGATGGCCGTCATGTGTTCACGGCACAGGGCAATCAGCCGCTCCGTCGGCCCGCCGCCATGGTCGCCTACGCCCATAAATAGCATCGTGTGCGCAATGCCCTCCGGCAACTGCGTGGCCGCGGCACGCACCCGCGATACCAACTCGGGCGCGGAAAGGTTTTCATTGCCCGTACCGTAGCCGACCGCGATGCGGAACGTGACGATTTCCGGTGTGCCGGGATAGCCGCGCCAGCGGAATAAGCGGGCCGGCAGGGTCATTTCATGCTCCTGCGGGCGCATCATCACGTAATAGCGCTGGCCGGCCTGGTGTATATATCCCGGCAAGGTCGCGGCATGGCCAAAGCTGTCGACGTTGTAGGCCACCAGCGGGCTGTGCCCGAAGGTCTTCTGGAAATAGCGCTGGCCCAGCTCAATCTGCTTTTGCATGGCCCAGCCGCTGGGCTGGTTGCAGTCCGGCTGGATCCACCAACCACCCACGATCTCCCAACGGCCCGCCTCAATGTGTTTGCGTATACGCGCAAATAGCGGTGGGTTTAGTTCTTGCACCAGGCGATACGCCCAAGCCTCGCCGCGGGTAAAGATCAGATCCGGATTCGCCTCGAGGCGATCGCAGGCGCTGCGGCACGTGGCCAGGACTTCATCCGCGCCAGCGGGCCAGCCCCAGAGATAAACCGGGTCAATATGGGCGTTGAAAATCAAATGTACAGTAAGCACTACCGACCCCCTTTCCGGTCCAATACCATGGCTCTACCGTTGGATAAGCAGGTTCAACGGCTTGGCCTGATTCAGAGTGATGATCGCGACACCGTCAACCGCATCCCAGCGCCAGGCGCCGCCAGCGCCTCCGCTTCCGGTCGAAACCGGCAGCGTGGTCCCATCCAATAACACGCGGCTGGGCCGGCCGGGCGCGGAAATGATCAACCGACTGGCCAACCCTCGCCGCGGTGTGATCCGCAAGTGGAGCACCCCGCGGGCGGCCAGCCCGGAGCAGGGCGCTCCGGAAGTAACTATCCACCGCATCGCACCATGCGCCCAGACCAGCGAGGTGGGGTAGGCGCAAGGCCCTTGCTTCAACTCCCACAGATTGGTCAGAATAACCGACGGATTAAGCCAGGGCGGAAATGGGCCGTTGGACAGCAGATGATACGAATCAGGGTAGCAGCCCAAGTTGGCGGCTTGTAGCGACTGTTCCTGCATCCCGCAATGGGTAATGCTCGCGGCCAGCCGGCGCCAATCCAAGCTCCGATCGTAAGGCGCCAGTTTCAGCAGGCTGTTCGCATAAGCCAAGCCGTTCCACTGCACCGGCCGGCCCATCCAGGACCAACCAAAGAAGCTGCTGCCGAACACCGCCGTGGTGGCGCCCAACATGATCGGTCGATCTGAGGGACGCCACTGATAAACAAAGGGAACGCCGGTCCACGCCCAGTGGACGGCCCGGCGCAGATAGCGTCGCCGGCCGGTAACGAGATAGCCGGCCAACTCCACCCGGATGGCCTGGGCGGCGGCCAAAATATCCGGCTCATCCAGCGGGCACTCCCATACTTGTGCGCCGGCGGGTATCTGGAAGCGGCGCATGGCCGCCAGGCCCTTAAGCAGCGCGCGCACCGCCCGCGGGGCGCGCGTGACCAGCGCATAGGAGGCGATCGGTAGAAGGTGCGTCGCGCAGATTCCGACGTTGGTGGCCCCGGTCCGCCCGAGTGTTTTCCGTTTGGCGGTATCTGGTGCGAAGCCCCAGGTTCCATCAGCGCGTAGATCGG
>JAKCCC010000330.1 GCA_021838985.1 Planctomycetota bacterium | reverse complement strand
TGGGACGTCCAGTGACCGCGTTGCGCAGATGATAACTGCCCAACGGCAAACCCAGTCCGTTCAAGTGCAGGCACGCCACACCGCGGTAGGAAAGCCCGGCATTCCAGCCGCTGAAAGTAATCCATGCCGTACGCGCCGCCCGGTCCACTGTGGGAACCGCCTCCACCGCGTGGCTACCACTCGCGGGAGTCAGAGTCAAATAGGCCGGCGCATAGCGCGATAGTTGCCAGGCATGACGCAAAACGTGCCCCCCATGCGCCGCGTATCGGCGGATAACCGCATCATGCCGACCGTTCAGCGGCAAAATGGCGCGGAACTGATGCAAGTGCACCACGCCTCGGCGCACTTCCCGATCGGTCACCACGGTGAACGCCAAGTGTAAATTATGCCAAATCCGGCTCAACCGGGTTTCGATGAAGCTGCGCGGCGCCACCGCCACCGGCGCCAACGGTTTGGTAAAAGCGGAGCGGAATGAAATGTAGAGCGCCACCGGCTGCAGCGGATAGACGCCATGAATCCGACTAAGAAATGGAATCCAGCGCACGTACATTGGCCAGGCGATTGGAAACAGCGGCCAGTGATAGCTGTACGCGAAGAAATCCATTCCCGCCTGGGGCGCTTCCAATCCATAATGACCGAGGAATCGGGCCATTTCCACCCGCGGCGCCGCCTTTTCCCACGGCGTCCATTCCTCCAAAAAGGGCGCCCCATAGGCTTGGGCCAGGCTGGCGAAAACCAAGGCCTGACCGGTTCCATCCGCATCATCCAGACATAAGGTCACGTGATAGCGGCGGGCAATCTGGAAAAAGGTATCGGGCATGTTGAACGTGGTGCCCGCTTGGGCGCAGGCGCCGCCCCAATAGTAATACAGAGGCGCTTGGGTTTCCCGGCGGGCCAGCGCCATCATGTGACGGACCGTCTCAACCACGCTCCAGTGCCGAAAGTGTTGATACACAGAAAATAACGGCTGGTCGGGTTTCGCCGCGGGAATCGCATTCCAGGTTTTGAAACGGGTGTGATAACGCTGATTAAAAGCGCCGATGGAGCGGTAATGCGCCGGCAGCCAGCGCCGATGAAAGCACGCCACATCCGCGGCGGAATAACCATTGATATTGGTGGCGCCCGTTCCCGGCCCGCCCCATATTCCATCGAGCCATCCGAAGTTAAGAAACGCGCCGCCAAATACGGGATCATGCTTTACGTGGGCGATGGTTCGCGTAAGGTATGTGAAATACGAACGACGATTGAACCGATTCCACCAGCTGGGCAGTGCGACCGAGGTGGCGCCCATGGAGCCGATTTCATCGTGCGTGATCCAGGGCGCAGGATCGCCCGGCCATCCGGAAAAAATAAAGACCAAAACGACGTGGACGTGGGCCTTGGCCGCATTGGCCAGCGTTTGATCCAGCTCCCGAAAATCGAACCGCCCCGGCTGGGGTTCCACCGCGCTCCAAGCCACCAGCAACTCCGCAGTGTCGACGCCCCGCGCCGCCATGCGGGCGAAATCCCCTTGCCGCCAATGGGGCGGCGCATGCGTCACCGTATAGGTCACGGTGGCGTAAACCGTCGTGGGGTGGGCGCGAAACAGCCGGCTGCGTCGGTTTAAGCGCAGATAAATATAGTGCTCTCGCCCATTTTTCCCCGTGAAAATTTCGGCGGTTTGGCCAGCAATGACACCGCACCGGTAGCGGCTGTCACCGGTATTTCCACCGGCGAGTACTTGCCGCATGTGACGATCGGTGTTGACGGCGACCGGACCGATTCGGCCGGTGTTGAAGAGGACCGTGGCATTGGCTATGCCCGACCCCTGCGTACCGGATGTTTCCGGCGCCCGCAGAGACAAGGTAATGCGGTGCACAGCAACACCCGGTGCGCCCATCAACCGCAAATCGGCCCCGCCGTTTTGTCGGCCGCCGAAATCGACTTGGGTTAACTTCCAAGTCTGCGTCCGCCAGACGCCCTGCCGAGGCGGGACGGCGGCAACGGTTCCCCGATAGGCATTTGGGGGCGCAGTTGATGGCTTGCCACTGGCGTTGTACTCGATAAACAGCCCACCAGCCCCGCCTGGCGACCAATCCAGTTGGGCGGCCCAGAAGAGGCCATGGCTGCCGGCCAGCGGTTGGCTCCGCACCGAGCCCAGCGCCGACCTCACCGCGGAGGGCCGCGGTGAGCTGACCCGGGCGGACCAACCGAGTTGAGCCGAGGCAACGATTCCAAGCACCAACACTACGGACGATGGCTTCATGGGAGACCTTCCTTTCGGTAAGAGAACATCGAGTCAAGCGGTTATCTTTTAGGCTTCACTTTTTCATACCAATGCAAGCTCAGCCGATGCCGAAATGGCAGGGCATACCGTTCGTCACAAACGCATACACCAGGGGGCGCTGCATCATCAGGGCCTGGCGATCCAGCATCGGCGGCGTCAGATTCGTCCCAGCCCAAAAACGGAAACGAAAAGAATGCTCGCCGCGATCGGCATATTGGCTGCGCGTCGAGGTTCCGGTGGGGTTGGGCTTGTTGTGGGCCATCAGGGGGCTGCGCAACAACGTCAGCCGGACCCGTTGCGCGGTCGCGTCCATGGCATACAAGTCCGGGCAGACAATGCCCAGCGCGCGGTTATCCTTTATGCCCAAAAGGGTAAAGTCACGTAGCGGCAACTCCTGGCCGTTTAAGGGGCGTTCCAGATGGCCGCCAAGAATCCCATCCGTGCGGTGTTGAAAAGCCTCCGGGGCGGTGCAGACCAGCTTTAGTAGTTTTTGTTCCTCCCGCCAATCCACCCGCAAGATCAGCTCCACGAACGGTTCGCCCGCGTAGAGCCGCCATTCGGCCCGCAGCGGAGAGTGGCCGATAACACCGGTCTGAATCATGGCCGCGCGCAGCGGGCCGGATTCAATCAGGGCCGGATGATTCCAGTTCGCCGATAGCGCCGGCCCCTCGATGTAGCGGTCCACTCCATGTGACCAGGTGTCCGAGGCGTCCACAAGCAGGTCCAGACGCGGCAGGGGCGCCAGCAGCCCTCCCAGCAACATCTGACCCGCCGCCAGCTTCAGCCCGACCGGCGGCTCTGGCTGCGCTAAACCGTCCGCGGAGACCGCCAGTCCGGCGGGCGGAGAATAAAAGCCGGCCTGTCGCCGGATACGGAGCACACGGATCTGTCCCGCCGGTATACGCACGCGGCAGACGACGCGCGGCAACGGCGCTTGCATCACGCCCTCGCCTTCCACCCCCTGGCAGGGAACGATGCGGCCAGTTTCATCGAGTAACTGATGTTCCGGTGTCCAGGCTCGCCACGGTGTCCCGCCCCAGATATCGAAGTGGGTATAACCGTCAAACGGTTCGGAAGAGGCGTTAAACAGCGCCACCCGCTCCAACGGATCATCCGGCAGGGTCTGACTCCGGCGCCGCAAAGCGAACTGTACGGCATCATCCGCGATGGCCAGCGCCTGGCCAAGTTGCGCTTCCAGGGCTGGAAAAGCTGAAGGAATACAGGTCCCCCCCAGCACGTCGTGAAAATGATTAAACGCTACGCGCTGCCAGGCTTCCTCGATGCGGGTGTCCGCGCCTTGGTCCGCCGCCAATGCCCGCGCGAATTCGGCTTGGGCCAGGTAATGTTCGGCGCAGCGCAGCGCGGTCTTGATGCTGCGCTGCACACTGAAGCATCCCACCGCGTGCATCTGCAGTTCACCTGTCACCAGAGGCAGCCGGGTGATCTGGGGCGCCACCGCCTCAAAGAAGCGGCGGGGACTGGAAAAGATCAGCCGCACGCCCTCGATGGCGGTGGCGTGTTGGC
>JAKCCC010000329.1 GCA_021838985.1 Planctomycetota bacterium | reverse complement strand
GTCCTGCCAGGATGAGGGAGATGAAATTGTTGCGCGCCTTGCCGCACTTTCCAGCGCTCACGAAAGCCCCGCACGCCTTTCAAGCGGTGATCAGCCTGCCGTTGGAGCGGTGGGCTGTTTCCAGGTTCAGCGTCCGGCCGTCGTCCCGACCAAAACCGTGTTGAGTCAGTTCTTTGAATGGGATGGTACCAGGAACGGCGCACAGGAACGGCAGCAGGCTCCACAAGCCGGTTTCCGGGCCGTTATCATGGAGGAGGTTACGCTGCGAGGCGCGCAATGGAATTGCCGCCACCCAACCGGACGCGAAGCCACGCATGGCTTGATCGACGAAGCTTGGCGTTGGACCAGGCGATCGCGCGCAAGCTCCGCGCTCAACCCAAATTGCTGCAGTGCGCCAGAACCATCCTGCGGCGCTGGGTTCGTCAACGCTATCCGGCCGTCCCGGCGCCGCGGCGCGAATGGGGGGAGATACTCAACAGTTGGCCTTTGGAAAAATCCTGGCGCTTCTCATGAGCCCCGAGAAGGAACCTGCCCGCCTGCGACAGTCCAGCCCGTTTTGCGGCATCCTGACCCGAGAGGAGAAAACGGAGATTTTCCAGAAATATGAATCGCTCCGAGCTGGAATCTATTATTAGAACATCCAGCGGGATTACAAACGAAAAGGAGTTTGTAATCATCGGCAGCCAGGCTTCGTGTTCTTGGCGGTTCACTCCACCGGCCTTGGCGTGAGGCCCCCCACCAGCGGCCGCAGGTGCTCCACCAGTTCGCGAAAATCAGCCCCACGAAACCGCCGAACCAGCAAGAAATAAGTCGGGGGCGAGGTGATAACGGCCAATGCAATTTCAACCCAATCATGCCCCTGCAGCCACCGACAGAAAAACTCTCCCAAGGCCGCCGGCGCCAGGGCCGCGGCGGACAGCAGCAGGGGCGGCAAATAAATTCCCACGACGTCGACGATCCGCCCGCCGCTCGGCCGGATCGCCGCAAACAGACGCGCCGGCACGATGAGCACCGCGCCAAGCAATTCCGCCGTCGCCACGAGCAATGGATTCCCCCATTTGGCCGCAGTAAACACCAGGGCCGCAAACAGAATGGCTGAGGCGATCGACCATTGCATGTTCAAATGAAACCGCCCCTGGGCTTGCATCAGGTTCCCCGCCGGTAGCGCCGCCAGATTGACCGCGGCGGCCAGGGCTAAAACCTGCAGCAGCGGCGCCGCTGGCAGCCATTTGGCCCCGAATACCGCCGCCATCAACGGATGCGCCAAAACCGCCCCGCCCAGACACAGCGGCACGCCCAGCAGCGCCAGCGCCCGCGTGGAGTGTACAAATGCGGTTGTTTGCCGCGGCGGTTCATGTTTCAACGCGCTTAGAACCGGGAACAGCACCGCGGCGAGATTTACCGCAAACAGTTGCACCATCTGGGCAGCGAGATTGCCGGCAAAGGAATAAAAGCCCACTACCGCCTGCGGCCAGAATAATCCCAGAGCCAGTATATTGGCCATGCCCTGAAACAGCGTGAATACGCCGGTCCCAAGCAGCCGGGCACTGTCGGCGGCCATCGCCCGCCAGCGGTGCAACTGCGGGCGCAGCGCCAGCCGCACGGGAGCCAGTCGCCACATAGCCAAAGCCCGCAGGGCCAGACCGATCGGCACTGGAAGCACGAAACTGTAGACCCCCAAGCCCAGATAGGCGCAGGCCACGCTGCCGGCCATGGTGAAAATATTGTAAGCCACACCGACCAATGCCAGTTCCCGGAACCGCAACTCCATGGTTAACCGGGCCAGGGGAACGGTTACACAATCGTCCAGCGGCACCGTCGTAGCAATGACGGCCAGCAGGGGCAACAGGGGGGGGGCATGAAAAATGCCCGCCGCAAGCGGTGCGGAGATCAACATGACACCCACGGCAAGCAAGCCCAAGCTCAAATCCATCCAGAAGCCGGCATTAGCCCAGCGGTTAAAGTGTGCTCCTTTTTGAATCAGAATTTTCACCAGGCCAGTCTGACGCAGCATGGTGGCCGGCACCACCGCCATATAGGCCAGGGCAATCAAGCCGAAATCCCGCGGCATCAGCAGGCGGGCTAGAAATATTCGGCCGATCAAGAGCGCCGTCTGGGAACCCAGCGTCTGGCCCGCCATCCACGCGAAGCCGCGCGATGTGCCGCGGGCCAGCGGCGATAGAGCGGTCTCGAAATTCTGTGTCACAGACCTGTTTATACCAGCTTTTCCCAACCCGCACAGCGCGGTAACCCTACCGCGGTCGGCAAGTCTCCACGTCATAGCCCGGAGCGTCAGCGACGGGTCGTGGGGACCCGCGCCAGGCCATGACCTCGAGCTTATCCCAAACCGGCGGACCCGCCACGTTGGGCGCGCCGCTTTTGTCGCCTGGCGGTGCCGCGGGCAGCAGAAGCCGCGTTGCAACTTCCGTTTGCCATTTGCGTGTCTAACCTTGGTGCGTCGCAACGGGCAACAACGAGCCGCGCCTCTTAGTGTAGCGCAGGGGTGCGGCATACGGGGAGAAATAACGGTGGGTGGTGGGCAGGAAAAGCGGATCGTGTTGGTCCTGGGAATGGGGCGCAGCGGCACCAGCACCATCACCGCCGGCATAGGGGCGATCGGCGTTCATCTACATGGCGACTATTTGGAGGCCGATGCCTTCATCAACCGCCGTGGTTTCTACGAAGACAAAGCTTTCCTGGATCTCGACAAGCGGGCGCAGCGGCTGATGGGCGTGCTGCCGGGGACGGGGATTGCGCACTCCGCCCCAGGCGGTGTAGACCACGCCGGCATGGCTGCACTGAAGGCCGACGCTGAGCAACTGTTGCGCCACCGTGTGGGCGAGCGGCGGTGCTGGGGATTCAAAGCCGGTAACATCGCCTTACTGCCGCTGTGGCAGGAGATTATTTCGGGTTGCGGCTGGACCGACAGCTATGTATTGGCCATACGCAACCCCGCCAGTGTGGCGGCTTCCACCGCACGCTGGGGTGGACTGGACCGGCGTGTAACCACCGATCCGCGTGTGGTTTATTCCGTCTGGCTGCAATATTATACATCCTGTCTGCGTTGGATTTGGCAGCGCCCCACCGCCGTGCTCGATTACGATCTGTTGATGGCCGATCCGGTGGCCCAGTTGCGGCGGACCGCAGAGACGATCCAGGTTTCTTGGAATCCGCGCGCCCAGTTCGGTGCGCAGCAATACGCTACGGAGTTTCTCAGCCCGGACCTGCGGCATTACCGACACAGCACCGCGGACCTGCAAAACGATCCACGAGCGCCGAAACTCGTGGGCGAGGCGTGGCGCTGGTTCAGCCGCCTGGCCCGGGATGAGATTCGTCTGGATGATCCAGATTTTCGGGCCGCCTGGCGGGAATTGGAAAATGCGGTGGAGGGCTTGGCACCGGTTTTCAATCTGGTGCAGGAAAGAACCAGGCGCAGCGGCGCGGAACTTCTTTTCGGCGCCTGGCGCTATCGCTGCAAAATAATGCTCATGGCCCTGAATGGGGACTGGGTCGCGGGAAGGCAGTTGGTGGCATTTTTCAAACGGGCCGGGCGTCCCGACGGGAGTTTTGCGCGGTGGCTCTTGGGGCGCTGATGGTTCAGGTTTCAGAGGTTAGGGGTCAGGCCGGCGAACCGTATGACAAGCACCGTGGCTTCAGCTCGCCGTAGCGAGTCGCCCGCGGCGACCCGGTGAAGGGATACACGCGGGTTTTTGATTTTCGGGGTTATACCGGACACGGCTATTCATGATACATTCCAGAGGCCAGGCCAGCGTGCATCTGGCCAAGCGGTGGGACGC
>JAKCCC010000328.1 GCA_021838985.1 Planctomycetota bacterium | reverse complement strand
TCGCCTACCTGTTTGTGGTGGTGGACTACCTGCGCACTAAAAAAAACTTCCGGCCTGACGTGGGAACAGGCGTTACGCGCGATGCAACCATTCATCGTGCGTTCACGCGGCTTCTGTCCCTGCTGTCCAACGGAATTTGAGAACTTTTTGCCTGTGGCTACTTAACAGAGTAATACTATAATGACGCGTGTCGACCTTCGCAGGGGAGTCGCGTATGCTCACCGCGGCCATTGGGCCATTCTCACTGGAACGAGCGATTAGTGCCGTGGAAAAAGTCCGCCAACGCCTCCTGAAAACCGCCCGTACGCTTGAGTCCGCGCGCATCCCCTATGCCATCGCCGGTGGCCATGCGGTGGCCTTGTGGGTTTCCCGCACCGACGAAGCCGCCGCCCGCAATACACGGGATGTGGATGTTCTTATCCGCCGAGCGGACCTGCCGGCGGCCAGGGCGGCTCTTGAAGCAGCTGGCCTGGTATATCGGCGCGTGGCCGGCGTCGATATGTTTCTGGATAGTCCAAAGGCCAAGCCCCGTGACGCGGTGCAGATAGTCTTCGCCAACGAAAAAGTCCGTCCCGGTGAACCGTTGCCCAACCCCGATGTCAGCGAGTTTGAACCCGCGGAACTTTTTCGGGTGCTTTCCCTGGAAGCGCTGGTGCGGACCAAGTTGACCAGTTTCCGCGACCAAGACCGCACGCACCTGCGTGATCTTATCGCGGTCGGCCTGGTGAGCATTGATTCGCTGGCCAATCTCCCGCCGATTTTGGCTGGCCGTCTGCGCCAGCTACTCGACACGCCGGAAGATTAATTCGTCGGCCAGACCATTTCATGGTAGGTCACGCGGAAGCCCACTTTTTCAAACAGGGCCACCGCGGCGGCATTCTGGTGCGCCGCCATCAGCCGCAGCTGGTTGACGCCTTGGTCGGCGGCCCAGCGGCGGGCGTGTTCTAACAGATGGCGGGCAATACCCCGCCGGCGAAATTCAGGCTTCACCGCCAGATCGTGAATGAAGGCATATTCGCGGTAGGTGTAAATGGGTATCTCTTCGGTAATGGCCGCCACCAATCCGCCCGCCAGAACGACCGGGCCATTCGGCGCTGCCAGCCGGGCCGCCAGCAGCAGCCAGCGCGGCTGGCCCAGGTTGCCCATCATCCAGCGGATATACCGCGCCCGGATATCCGGGCGCAGCTGCCAACGCACAGACCAATACGCTTCATGTTGCTTCTCCACGAGTAGGCATAAATCCACCAGTTCATCGACGTCGTCTTCCCGCGCCGGTTCGCAGATAATGTCTTTTTTCGTCGCCAAAATGCGACTCCTGCTTCCAATCGCAACCGCAATAGGCGGGACCATTGGGGGGAGGGCTGAACACTACCGCGGAAACCGGGTCTGCCGCTTCATGCTGCGGAAGCCGGCCAGTCGCCACCAAGAAATCTTCGTGTCCCGCGTTTTTGACCATACTATCATGAGGAACTAAACTAAGCGAACTTAGTCCAAGGATTTTCCGATGCGCGTGATCAACATCCACCAAGCCAAAACGCACCTCTCGCGCCTGGTTGAGCAGGCCGCCGGGGGGGGGAACCTTTCATCATCGCCAAGGCGGGCCGACCGGTGGCGAAAGTCACCGCCCTGGAAAGCCCCTCGGCCCCCCAGGTGCGTCGTCTCGGTTTTCTGAGTGGGCAACTGGCGGTTCCCGACGATTTTGATCGCATGGGCCGGGGCCGGATCGAACGACGGTTTGGTGGAAGCGCATGAAACTGCTGCTGGATACCCAACTGTTGCTTTGGGCGGCCGGCGCGCCGGCCCGGCTTTCGCGTCCGGCGGCGGCGCGGTATCCGGGGCCCGTGCGCAAAGTATAAGCCGGATTTCGAGGCTCTGGCGACGCTATGCCCCCAGTCACAGCGCGGCCTGATGGCGATGGACTATTCTATAATCCGGGTCAGAGGAGCAACCAAGTGGACCGCAGTACCGATCAAACCAATGCGACGCTGCGCATAGATCCCGTATGCGGCATGAAAGTTCAGCCGGAAAAGGCGGCCGGGTCAGCCGTGTATGAAGCCGTCACTTATTATTTCTGCGGCAAGAGCTGCCTGGCGAAGTTTCAAGCCGACCCACAGCGGTATGTGGCCGCGCGTGTTTCTGCGCCCAGGGCTTGCTGCTCCCCCGAGCCCATCGGCGTTTCCTTGACGCCTCGGGCTAGGCCCGCCGCCCGGTCGGCGTCCCAAGGAAAGTACATTTGTCCAATGGACCCGGAGGTAATCAGCGACACCCCGGGGGCCTGTCCCCAATGCGGCATGGCGCTGGAGTTGGCGGCGCCGGCCTCCCCGCCGGCCCAGGTGCAATATACCTGTCCGATGGACCCGGAAATCATTCGCGACGCTCCCGGTACTTGCCCCAAGTGCGGCCTGGCCTTGGAGCCGATGGCGGCATCCCGGTCCACCGGAGCCGCCGAACCGGAAAACCCCGAGCTGCGCGCTATGTCCCGGCGGTTTTGGACGGGGCTGATCCTGACCATTCCAGTGGTGACTCTTGGAATGCTAGCGGACTTTCGGGTGGCGCGTCTGGAAAAAGCCAGCTGGGTGAATGGGGTGAACCTGATTCTGTCCACGCCCGTGGCGCTCTGGTGCGGCTGGCCGTTCTGGGTGCGGGCATGGCGGTCGGTGCGTAACTGGAATTTGAATATGTTCACGCTTATCAGCCTGGGCGTGGGCGTGGCGTTCGCCTACAGCGTGGCGGCGACGCTGTTTCCGGGACTATTTCCGAACGGCTTTCGCAGCCAGTCCGGCGTGGTAGCCACTTACTTTGAAGCTGCCGCTGCGATCACCGTATTGGTGCTGCTGGGGCAGGTTTTAGAGTTAAAGGCCCGCGGCAAAACGGGGGCGGCGATCCGCGAACTGCTGGATTTGTCGCCACGCCTGGCGCGGCGTGTGGATTCCAGCGGCGCTGAAACCGATGTGCCGCTGGAGGAAGTTCGTGTGGGCGACCCCTTGCGGGTCCGACCCGGTGAAAAAATTCCCGTGGATGCCGTGGTGCTGGAAGGCGCCAGCACGGTCGATGAATCGATGATCTCCGGCGAGCCGATTCCCGTCGCCAAAGGCCCGGGCGATACGGTCATTGGCGCCACCATCAACGGAACGGGTGGCCTGTTGATTGAAGCAAAAAAAGTTGGCGCTGACACGCTGCTGGCCCAAATCGTGGAACTGGTCGCCCAGGCCCAGCACACCCGGGCGCCCATTCAGCGTTTAGCCGATTCCGTCGCCGGCATTTTCGTGCCAGCGGTGCTGCTCTGCGCCGCGCTTACCTTCGTCGGCTGGGCGATTTTCGGCCCCGCCCCGTCCCTGGCCTATGCCCTGGTCAGCGCGGTGGCGGTGGTGATTATCGCCTGCCCCTGCGCCCTGGGATTGGCTACGCCCATGTCGATCATGGTGGGCGTCGGGCGGGCAGCGAAGGCGGGCATTCTGATCAAGAACGCCGAAGTGCTGGAGCGCCTGGAAAAAATCGACACGATCGCCCTGGATAAAACCGGCACGCTCACCACAGGTAAGCCGCGGGTTGTGGCGCTGCATCCGTTGGCCAACCTGGATGAGTCGCGCCTGCTGACCCTGGCTGCGGCCCTGGAACGGGGCAGCGAACATCCGCTGGCGGCGTCAATCGTGCGGGCGGCCCAGGAGCGGCGACTGACCCTGCCTGCCGCGAGCAACTTTCAATCCTACAGCGGCAAGGGAGTGGTGGGAACCTTGCAGGGCCAGACGGTGGCCATTGGCAATACGGCTTTGATGGTGGATTTGAAAGTCGAATTA
>JAKCCC010000327.1 GCA_021838985.1 Planctomycetota bacterium | reverse complement strand
CATTATCAGCCTTCCCAGCCCGCTTCGGCCTGGAAGCATTATGACAAGGCCAACTCCCCCGGCCTGGTCAGCGACCATATCTATTCGCTCTGCTTGGACACCAAGGGCCGCTTATGGGCCGGCACGCTGCGCCACGGCGTGTGCGTGTTCAACGGCAATAAATGGAAACATTACGGTTTGCTCCACGGCCCGCTGGGTTCGCACGTGGTGGCCATCGCCGTCAATCCCCGCGATCAATCCGTCTGGCTGTGCACGGAGGCGGGCATCAGCATCTATCAAACCGGCAAACATACCTGGCGTTACATCCCCATCGCCCCAACATCACCAGAGTTGTCGGAACGGACCACCAGCGCCAATGGGCTGCCTCCAGGCCCGGACTGCGTCGCCTTCGGTCGATACGGTCTGGCGTTTGTGGGTACGCAATGCCACGGCCTGGCCTTTGCCGCCTATCCTTACCATAAATGGTGGATCATTCGCGGCCCATGGCAAATACCGATCAAGCCTTATGGCCGCGGCTTGCCGAGCAGTTTAATCAACGCGGTGCTGGCGGATCAGAAGACCGGCCGCATTTACGTGGCCACGGATGAAGGACTGGCGTGGAGCAGTCTCCGCAAACCCGGCCTTTTCCACTATGTGCGCGGGGCGGATTACGCTCTCAAGGATCGCCAGCTTTGGCGCCCGCCCCATCACGTGCCGGCGGCGCCGCCGGGGGATTTGCTGCTGCCCGGGGATCACATCACCTGCCTGGCCCAGGATAGCCATGGCAAGCTCTGGCTGGGCACGTGGCGCAATGGCTGCTGGACCGGTATATTCCGCGTGAACAAATCAAAGGGAAGTATGCCGGAAGCCCTGCCGGTCAGCCGACACGGGGGGAGCCTGTTCAGCAGTTCTTATATAACCGCCATTTTGCCGCGAGCCGATGGAAAAACGCTGATCGGCCACTACGGCACGGGTGTCTCGGCGGTTCGCGTCTCGAAACCGCCGTGGTGGTCCCGCTGGCTGTCGGGATTCCATTATGTACTCGGCGGGTTCCACGATGTGCTGGCCTGGCTGTCCTGGCGGGCGAACCTGCCGGTGCCGGCCCAGGCGCCCACGGTCAGCGGGCTGGCCGGCTTATGCCGGAAGTTGCTGGCCCATCGCCCGTCCGCACGGGCCACTGGCCCGCGGGTTGTCCCCATCACCAGTGACTGGCGCACGCAGGGGAGCTGGCTGGGCCGCTATGGACGGTGTTGGGCGTGTTTGTTCGCCTGCTCGCCAAGAGGGGGCGATTATGTCTGGTCGCCCGGCTCGGTGGCGCTGGATTACTCCGTAGGGATCGGTCCGCATCACAGACAACATGACAATGGACAATATCATATCCTTGGCGGCGATGCTGTCCGCTTTTACATTAAGTGGCTGTTTACGGCTAAGAAACGGGTGCTGGAACTGCCGGAAATTTATCTGGATCACTGTGTCATCATGCATCAGACGACTTGGGCCAAGGACCGGCGGGAAGCGGAAGTCAACGATGACGGCTGGACTTACCCGGTTACCTGGCAGGGACCGGGGTTTTACGTGTATCTGCATATTCCGCCCGGCGCCTACACGCTCTCACTCTATTTTTTCAACAAGGATGGCCACAGTGGGCCGAACCGCAACCGTGATCATGTCCTTTCCCTGATTCCCCTGCCCGCAACCTACCACTTTGGCGGCGGGTCTTTTCCCAATACCGCGCCGCTGGCGAAGATGCGCGGTGCGGTCCAGAGCCGGGTGGTGAATTTCTGGGGCGGGGTCTGGAAACGGTTTCTGGTTCGCGGGCCGATGAAACTGGCGATTCGCGTGGCCAAGAATTATTCGCTCAACGCCATGCTGTCCGGGGCGATGCTGGACCCGCTGGCCGAGCATCCGGCGCCCTATTATTTCGGCCACGGGGCCTGGCAAGCGCACGAGAGGCAGCGGGCGGAATTTCGCACCAAATTGGTCGCCGCGTGGCACAACCACACGATAGCCCGATACGGAAGCGTCGGGCGGCCAGACGTGACTGGGGGTCAGACGTGGTCCATCAAAACGGCCCAACGAATTCTCGATATTCTTAACGTGCTCGAACATCGCAACCCCGCCGCCTGGGCCGCCAACCAGCGGCAGGCTTATCTATCAGTTCTGCGCTGGTGTGTGGCAAAGTACGGCAAGCAGCCTCAAAACTCCGCCGCCGCGGTGCTCGCGGAAAAGTGCTATTACCACTTGGGGATGTTTCATCGCTGGGAGGCGGTGGAAAATTCGCGCCACATTCTCACCACGCGGCAAATTGAGAAGGGGCTGCGGTGGAATAGTTATAGTCTTAATTACTTTGGCGGCCCCGCGTTTGAAACGATTCGGTGGTATTTGCACGGATTGCGTCACCCCCCTTACACGGGCAATAACATGATGAAGCGCATCCAATCTTACGAGTGGCTGCTACGGAGAAAGAACTGAATTCACCGGCCCGCACGGTCATGCTTTTTAGGAAGGGTTGTTCTATGACATTCAAACGACCATTATGGCACATGCCGGCAGCGGCGCCATTGAAGATGCGTGCAAATATCGGTGTTACCGCCGCGGCGCTGCTCCTATGCGCGTTAATCGGCTCGGGCCGGGTCGGGGCGACGACGCCCTCCTCAGCCGCAAGCATGCCCCCCCGGCTGACACAGGCGCAATGGGACGCCCTTTTCAAGGCCGCCGACAAAAGAATTACTTCGCTGCGCCTGCGGGCGATTATTCGTCTTCGTTCCTACACAACAAAGTCCCAGGCGGAATGGCTCAACAAACAGATGCGGAAAGCATTGTCTCCGAAGGCATGGCAATTCTATAAGCACAAGTATGGTTCCGTTCCAGGACATGGCGCCGCGGGTTATGGCGTACAATTGATGGAGGTGCAATTAGATTGGAATGTTCCAGAAAGGCTGATCAATGCCCGGACAATTCAGTTTGGGGTCCAGACTCTTGGATTAGGGGGCGAAGTACGCAAGAGTCCTCGGATTACAATCTGGGTCGCGGGACGGCGGTTGGAATGGCACGCCACCTTTTTTCATGGAATATGGGCTGTATCTTTATACAAACGGAACAGCGCCTGGGCTCGGCAGAGGTGGTCGAATTGGTGGACGGCATCCGGTTCTGCGGATATTGCGTATGCTCGGTCGCCTTTCGCGGCATCTTTCAGCCGAGGGACCCGAGGGACAAAGACCGGCCACTTCCACATTAGTTCTCATTTGATCCGACAGAAGTATGATCCATCGTCAGGGATTATCCAGTTGGTATATGAACTGTTCCATAAGAGAAAACCACTTGCTATATTCAGGGGGGGATTGCACGGGAGAGTAGAGGTTTACTACAACTTGAAGCTCGCTGGGGGACTGCGGCTTTACCGCAAGGCGGTGGAGGTGGTCAATGGCTTCCAGCGCGTGCTCAAAAGTGAATTTGACTTCCGGCGATTTAAAAAGAGCGGCGGGGTGTGGTTTCCCACCCGGATTCGCGACCGAGCCTGGGGAGGCAAGGAATTTAAGCGTCTCGAACAAGACGAGACAATTAAGATTAGCCACCTTGCCGTCAACCGGATCTTTCCACCGGGGAGATTTCAATATACGCCGCCCTTCGGCGCAACCGTTTACGATGGGCGGACAAATAAAACATATGTTGTCGGATTGAATAATCCCGGCGTTCCTCCGGCCGCGCCGGGTGAGGGGGCCGGAGGAAAAAAAGGCTCTGACGCAGGAAAATAGAATGTAACCGTTCACGGGCCAAAAACCGCTTAAAATCAAAGAAATAATGTGGAATCTGAAGTTTATGGGGCATAAAAA
>JAKCCC010000326.1 GCA_021838985.1 Planctomycetota bacterium | reverse complement strand
TTTTCGTTCTTAACAACGTTATCAACATCGGCGGTCTCGAACCCCAAACCATTAGTGTACCGCCGCCAGGCCGACCAAGCCACCGCGTCTAAGGCCTGTGCGGGTCCTGGGTGTGGCCATATTTTGTGACAACCATAGTGGAAGCGGCGTCTCGCCGCTTATGGGCATCGAAAGCGGCGCGACACCGCTTCTACAACAGTTCGTCTCGGCCACCTTGCATGCAGGGAGTGGTTGCCCAAAATATGGCCACACCTCGTGTCCTGGAGATCGCGGGGTTGAGTGTTCTCGCCGGCACCACTCCCCACAAGTGGGGGGCTATATACGGGGCGTGACGCCATCTTCAGGACAGACTCCCGCGCGCAAAATCTGCCCTGAGGCCTCTGGGACGTTTCCGTGGAAGCTGAAAGCTGGTGACTGATCACTCGTCCCTGGCGCCTCAAGGCAGCGTGGTGGAACCCATCAGATACCGGTCGCATTCGCGGGCGGCGCCACGACCTTCGCTGATGGCCCAGACCACCAGAGATTGGCCGCGGCGGCAGTCGCCGGCGGCGAACACGCCTTCCACGGAGGTGGCGAAGCGGCCAAACTCCGCTTTAAAATTGGAACGTGGATCAGTCTGAAGGCCCAATTGAGCAGCCAAGGTGTCCTCCGGTCCCAGGAAGCCCATCGCCAATAGGACAAGGTTGGCCGTCCATTCTTTTTCCGTACCGGGCACTTCGTGCGGCGTAATCTTGCCGTTGGTATTCGCCCATTGCACTTGAATGGTTCGCACCGCCCGCACCGCGCCGGAGGCGTCGCCTAAAAATTCCTTGGTTAACAGGCAATACTGGCGAGGATCCGCGCCGAACCTGGTCTGAGCCTCTTCATGGCCGTAGTCCACGCGGTAGATCCGGGGCCATTGCGGCCAGGGGTTGTCCTGAGCGCGGGTGGCCGGGGGCTGGGTGAGCAGCTCGAAATTGACCAGGTTGCGGCAGCCGTGGCGCAGAGCGGTGCCGATGCAATCGGTCCCCGTGTCGCCGCCGCCAATAACGATTACATCGCGGTCCTGGGCGGAGATATAGGCCCCGTCGCGATGGTTGGAATCGAGCAGGCTTTTGGTGTTGGCGTGCAAGAATTCCAGAGCGAAATGAATGCCCTTAAGCTGCCGCCCCGGGACCGGCAGATCCCGCGGCCGGGTGGCGCCGCAGGCGAGAATCATCGCGTCAAATTCACGCAGCAGTTCGTGGCCATTGACCTGCTTGCCCACGTGGGTATTGACGACGAATTTCACCCCCTCCTGCCGCATCAGCTCCACGCGGCGCTGCACCACCTGTTTATCAAGCTTCATGTTGGGTATGCCGTACATGAGCAGGCCGCCAATGCGGTCGGCGCGTTCGAACACGGTTACCAGGTGGCCGGCGTGATTGAGTTGATCGGCGGCGGCCAGCCCGGCCGGACCGGAACCAATGATCGCCACCGTCTTACCGGTACGGGCCGGCGGCGGCCGCGGCGTAACCCAGCCGTGCGCCCAGGCGTGATTGATGATTTCCTGCTCGATATTCTTGATCGTCACCGGCGGGGTATTAATGCCCAGCACGCAGGAACCTTCGCACGGAGCCGGACAAACGCGACCGGTGAACTCGGGAAAATTATTGGTCTGCCAGAGGCGCAGGAGGGCCGCTTTCCATTGATCCCGGTAAACCAAATCATTCCATTCGGGAATAATATTGTGAACCGGGCAGGCGCTCTGACAGAACGGAATGCCGCAGTCCATGCACCGGGCGGCCTGTTGGCGGAGGCGAGGCTCAGGCATCTCGGTATGAAATTCTTTCCAGTCGCCAAGGCGCAGGGGAACCGACCGGTGCACTGGCAATTCGCGTGGATATTCCATAAAGCCCGTGGGCTTACCCATGGCGCACCGCCTGGGCCGCGCCCTGGTTTACCGGCACCGCTTCGGCCGGCGCGGTGGACTCCTGGGGTGGTTGCCGCAGCGCCCGGCGGTAGTCGACGGGCATCACTTTGTGGAACCACGGGCAGCGCTCATCCCAATGCTTTAAAATATCCTCCGCGACGGTGCTGCCGGTATACCGCTGATGGTCCTGAATCATTTCTTTTAACTCGGCGGCGTCGCGGGGATCCAGCACCTTCTCCAGTTCCACCATGGCCAGATTGCAGCGTGGCAGAAATTGTTCGTCGGGGTCATAGACGTACGCAATACCGCCCGACATGCCGGCGGCAAAATTACGGCCGGTCGGACCTAAAACCGCCACGCGGCCGCCGGTCATATATTCGCAGCCATGATCCCCCACCGCTTCCACCACGGCCCGCGCGCCCGAATTGCGCACGGCAAACCGTTCGCCGGCGGCGCCGCGAAAGAACGCTTTGCCGCTGGTGGCGCCATATAGCGCCACGTTGCCGATGATGATATTTTCCTGGGGATTAAACGTGCTGCGCCGATCGGGGTAGACCGCGATGACGCCGCCGGAAAGTCCCTTGCCGACATAATCATTCGAATCGCCTTCCAGCTCCAGCGTTACGCCATGGGCCAACCAGGCGCCAAAACTTTGACCCGCCGAGCCCTGGAACTGCAGATGAATGGTGTCATCAGGCAAACCGGCCTCACCATAGCGTTGGGCGATTTCGTGGCTCAACATGGCACCGACGGCGCGATGGATGTTGCGGATCGGATACTGGCGGCGAATGGGCACCCCGGTTTCCAGGGCGGTGCGGACTTCGGCGATGATGCGATTATCCAGCGCGGCGGCCAGACCATGATCTTGCTTGCGGGTGCAATAGACGCCTGCCGCCTCATGCGGTTTGACGGCGGGTGAAAGGATGGGGGTTAAATCCAGCCCCTGCGCTTTCCAGTGCCTGATGGCGGCGCCGACCTGGAGTCGGTCCACGCGGCCAATCATATCCTGGAACGCACGGAAACCCATGTACGCCATCAGTTCGCGTACTTCTTCGGCCAGCAGGAAGAAAAAGTTGACGACGAATTCCGGCTGCCCGGCAAACTTCTGGCGCAACACGGGATCCTGCGTCGCCACGCCTACCGGGCATGTGTTCAAATGGCAGACCCGCATCATGATGCAGCCGAGCGTCACCAGCGGCACGGTGGAAAAACCGAATTCCTCCGCGCCCAGCAGCGCACCGATCACCACGTCACGGCCCGTTTTTAACTGGCCGTCCACCTGCACCACGATGCGGCTGCGCAAATCATTGAGCACCAAGGTTTGGTGCGTTTCCGCCAGGCCCAGCTCCCAGGGCGTGCCGGCGTGTTTGATGCTGGTTAAGGGGGAGGCGCCCGTGCCGCCGTCATGGCCGGCGATCAGCACATGATCGGCGTGGGCCTTGGCCACCCCTGCGGCCACGGTTCCGACGCCCATCTCCGCGACCAGTTTCACGCTGATGCGCGCCGTGGGGTTGGCGTTTTTCAGATCGTAAATCAGTTGGGCCAAGTCCTCAATGGAATAGATGTCATGGTGCGGCGGAGGGCTGATCAGTTGCACGCCCGGCGTGGCGTGGCGCAGCTGTCCGATATAACGATTGACTTTATGGCCGGGCAGTTGGCCACCCTCCCCGGGCTTGGCGCCCTGGGCCATCTTGATTTGCAGCTCATCCGCGTTGGTGAGGTAGTTGATGGTCACCCCAAAGCGGGCGCTGGCCACCTGTTTGATGGCGCTGCGCCGCCAATCTCCGTTCGGATCACGCTTAAAGCGCCGGGGATCCTCACCGCCCTCGCCGGTGTTGGACTTTCCGCCCAGGCGGTTCATCGCGATGGCCAGGGTTTCGTGCGCTTCCGGAGAGATGGAACCGAGGCTCATGGCGCCGGTGACGAAACGCTTGACAATGTC
>JAKCCC010000325.1 GCA_021838985.1 Planctomycetota bacterium | reverse complement strand
AACAGTTGACAGACCTGTAGCGCCGGCGCCAGATCGCCAAAGCTGCAATGGTCGATAAAATCTGGAAGCTTGCCCCGTAACCGTCCGCAGACCGCCGCGGCACGGCTATCCTGCCACGAAATGAACGGCTTTTGCGCCCGGCCGCGGGCGTCGGCTACCGTGAACGTCTGCGCCTGGCTGGTGAGCGCAATGGCTTGGACGCCGGGCATGAACTTGCGGACCCCGGCCAGCGCTCGCCGCAACGCGCCATGGACCTCGGCCACCTCCAACTCCACTCGCCCGCCCGCCGCGAACCGATAGGCCAGTTTACCGGCGCCTGCGGCCAGCGGCGTCGCCCGCGTGCTGGAGGTGAACACCGCCGCCTTGAACGAGGTCGAGCCATAATCAATCGCCAGGATCATCCGACCTCCACCCAGCGTTGTTCCCTGGCTGACCGATACGCGCCGTCCATTATTCGTTGGATATAAATCCCCTGCTCGAGGCCGGGGTCCCCGCGCTTCCCATCCGCCAGAGCCTGCAAAAAATTCGCCAGGCAGCCCACGTGACCGCGCAGCCAACCGATGGAGAACTTCGGACCCGGAAATGCCGCCGCCGGGGCGGGATAACGCTGCCCCGAATCGATACGCGTCCAGCCCCGCGTGCCGCCTGACGGCCGGTCCGCGGTCCGCCGGTCATAGGCTTCCAGATGATGGGGATCCATGCTGTTGAAACGCAGCGCTCCCTGGGAGCCATGAATTTCCAGGCGCATTTCATCCTCCGCGCCCGTGGCCAGCTTGGTGGCTTCGATTGTGCCGACCGCGCCCGATTTCATTCGCGCCAGCAGGAGCACGCTATCCTCGGCGTCCACGCGCACCCGGCGGGATGGATCATCCGCGCACGGGCGATCGGGATAAGCCATGTGGCTTAGAGCCGACAACGCGGCATAATCGCCCAGCAGATGATGGACCAGGTCGAACACGTGCGAAGCCAGATCCGCAATAACCCCGCCGCCATGGGCTGCGGACAACTTCCATTTCAGCGGCGCCTGCGGATCAGCGCTGCCCGCGTGCAGATAGCTGGCACGGAACTGCAATACCTGGCCCAGAAAACCTTCTTCCACGAGCTGCTTGGCCCGCAGGGTCGCGGGGTAAAACCGCAGGTGGAAGGTCATCTGCGCTGTGCCGCGATAAGCGCTCAGCGCCGCCTTGATTTCCTGGGCCTCCGCCAGCGTCGCTGCGAGCGGCTTGTCGCAATAGATATGCTTCTGATGATTCATCGCCGAAAGCAAGGCTTCCTTGTGGCGATCGTTGGGAGTGCAGATGTGGATGATGTCCACGGCGGGATTTTCGGTGACCGCGCGGAAATCAGTGACGGCCTGGTCCGCGCCAAGAAGCGCGCGCCCCGCCTCGGCTGTTTCCCTGCGGCTGGTGCAAACGTGCGTTATCCGGGCTTGCAGCGGCGGCGGCTGATAAAACAGCGGCAGGTTCAGATATCCATAGGCGTGCACTTTGCCGATCATGCCAAAACCAAGCAGGCCAACGGTGTAGGTTTTCTGATTCATTTCCGTATCCACTTCCCGTTAAATCGCAACCAAAAAAAGCACGGATTGCGCGGATTTTTATAGATTTGTTTTACCACGGATAACACGGATTTACACGGGTCCCCAACCGCCAAACCTCCGAGGTACGCGAGAAAAATTACCGCCAGGACCCGAACAGCGCAAGGAAAAACGACCGGTAATGGCCCCGCCCGGTCCCCCTTTTGCCGCCTTCGCGCTTTTGCGGCGGGTTAATCGAAAAACAAAAACCGTTGGATACACTCCGGCTCCACTGCCACAGACGATACCGAAGGTGAGGATCGCGTGTTTCTTCGTGCGACTTCCGATGATCCAATCAAGATCCATGGACAGCGTGGTTACAATTAATCCCAAGGTCTTGGGTGGTGTTCCTTGTTTTGCTGGGACTCGCGTACCTGTCAAGGCATTGTTTGATCATCTTGAAAGCGGATACAATATCGATTACTTCCTGATGCAATTTCCAAGCGTCACACGCGAGCAGGTGCAGGCGGTTTTGGAGAATTCCCGCCACCAGATTGAACAAGACGCCGTGCTGGCGTTGCGCCAATGAAGATCTTGCTGGATGAGAACCTTCCCCATGCGCTGCCGTCCCTTCTAACCCCGAGGCATGACGTATCGACGGTTTCCTATATGGGCTGGTCCACCTTGGAAAACGGGAGCCGGCTTTCTCAGGCCGCATCGAACGGTTTCGACGCGTTAGGCACCAAGGACCAGGGCCTCGCACCTGAACAAAATCTGGCCAACCTGCCACTGGCCGTTGCCGTGCTCCGGGCCAGGACAAATAAGATTGATGAAATCCGACCCCTGGTTTCAAAACTCCTTTGGGCGCTTGATTCATTGACACCGCGCTCAGTGACGACGGTGGAATGAGGGTAAAGCTGGTTTATCTTGAAAGGCGGTGCTCCAAATTTCCCAACGACGCCAACGTTGTGTTCACGACGCGCTGGCCGGCCGCCGGCTCAAACATGCGGCCGGCCGCTTCATAGCCGCCCCTCGCGGCGGCTTCGGGCGTGACGATATAGCCCTGCAATTCGCCGTTGGCGTACGTCACGACCAGGGTCTTCACCGGCGCCCGTTGTTTCAGCTGTAGACCGTAGTCCACAAAAAATTCGCCGGGCCACGCGGCCAGGTACACTTCGCCGATCCGCAATATTTGCACATCGAAAGGCCGGTAGCGGCCCAACCGTTGATCGATCTCGCCGCTCTCTTGTGCTCTGGCAAGTCGAAGCAGCGCCTCCGCCCCGAAAACCGCCACCTCGGCGGTGCGAACTTCGGCGGGCGCTGCACCGGCGGTTTGCAGGCGTTCATGCTCGGCCCGGTAACGCGCCAGAACTTTCTCCGCTTCCGTCACGCCGGGAAATTGACGGCGCGGAAAATCCACCGGCTGAAGCGCACCGGCCAGGCGGACCTCGCCTTGGAACACCATATTCTTCAGCCGTGGCAGCACCGCGCTGCCGAGTTGGCGCCCCAAGCGCTCCGCCTCCGCGAAAGTCTGGCTCTGGACGTGATAACGCGGGCTTTGATCGCCCGCCGGCCCCGTGTGATAGAGCACAACCAGCTCGTCGCCAAGCGCTTCTTGCAGATGTCGCCGCGTATAATACGGAAAATCCGCCGAAATGAGCGTGGAGTCTTCATGCAGAACGGTGGGGTGCATGCCATAAATTATCGCCACGGCTAATAATTGACCCGCCGCCCGCACGGCCAGAATGCCCACTTCCGGATCCGTCGGGCCGGTAGATGAATGTCGGTTGCCGCCGACGCCGCGTGCGTCGGCATGGGTCCAGGCCAACTCGGCTTTCCTGGCGTTGGCTTTGGCTTCCCGGGCGGTTTGGACAAACTGCTCCTCACAAAAGCGCAGATACGCCGGCTCCGGCGGCGGCATGGCGCTATCGCCGTGAAAGGGCAGATAATCCAGCGTGACGGGGCCGGAATGGGTGTGCGTGCAACTGATCAGCACGTTCGCCTCGGCGAGCCCCAGTTCCCGCGCCACACGGCGGCGGATGCGGCGCGCCACGTCGCAGTTGAGCATCAGCAGATCGAGCGCGCCAAGCAGCACCGCGTCGCCGTCGCTGCGCAGATATAGCGCGGTGGCCAGCAGGGGATCATGAATGCCGCTGGCGATGCGCCGAACGTGCGGATAGCCGCACAGCTGCACCGGTTTAATGGGGCTGATGTCGCGCCGCGCCGCGCCGGCATATAGCGTCACGGGCCGGCTCCACGGTAGTTGCCGCCGATGGGGATGCGCGGATCGGCGAAGTAATTATCATCCACCACGCACGGTTTGGAAATTT
>JAKCCC010000324.1 GCA_021838985.1 Planctomycetota bacterium | reverse complement strand
TGGCGCCCCGGCGCCGCGTAGCCGGCGATATCCCTATCGCCGCCGCGATCCAGCCCAGTCCCGTGCTATCCACACCACGGGAGCGTTCACATTATTCATGGCCAGCCGTTCAGCTTTCGCCAAAAATATTTTCTTTTTCCCGGACGATTTCCGGCAGCCAGTCCAGCGCCTCGACCACCAGGTTGGTCATGGTCCGCAGGTTTTCAGACTGGATGGCCAAAGGTGGCATCAGCACCAAAGTGTCGGCCAAAGGCCGCAGAATCAGGCCGCGTCGCCGCAGGCGCGTGCACAATTCGCCGCCGATGCGCCAGGCGGAAGGATAACCTTCGCCGGTATTACGATTTTTCACGATTTGAACGGCTGCGATCAAGCCGAGTTGGCGCACATCGGCCACGTGGGGATGACTCTTCAGCGGGGCCAGGCCGGCGGCGAGTAAGTCCTGCAGAGCGCGCCCATGGGCCAGCAGACGCCGGGTTTGGAATAAATCCAGCGAGGCCAGGGCCACGGCACAGGCCAGCGGATGGCCGGTAAAAGTATGGCCGTGGTAGAAAGTCTTGCCTTCCTGCGGATCGGCGTCAAAAGCCTCGAAAATGTCATGCGTAGCCAGCGTGGCGCCCAGCGGCATGTAACCGGCGGTTAAACCCTTGGACAGGCACAACAGATCGGGCGTTACCTGTTCATGCTCACATGCGAACATCTCTCCGGTGCGGCCAAAGCCGGTCAGGACTTCATCGCAGATGAGCAGCACCTCGTGGCGATCCGCCAGAGCACGCAGCTGCCGGAGCGTTCCAGGCGGATGCAGCAGCATGCCGCCGGCGCCCTGCACCAGCGGTTCCGTAATAAGCGCGGCATATTCGCCCGGCCGGCCCGCGAGCAGCGTTTCCAGGTTCGCCCGCCATTGCCGGTTGCCGGCCTCGCCCTGCGCCCAGGTCAGTCCCGCGCTGCGCGGCCCCGAAGCGAACGGGGGTTGCAGCGGGGGGGCGACCCGATCCACGGGGAAACAGAGCGGTTGGTACACCGCATGGAAAGCGGGAATTCCGCCGAC
Source organism: Planctomycetota bacterium (assembly GCA_021838985.1). Taxonomy (GTDB): domain Bacteria; phylum Planctomycetota; class Phycisphaerae; order WQYP01; family WQYP01; genus JAKCCC01. The sequence goes on along the minus strand of JAKCCC010000324.1, from coordinate 2,817 downwards.
GGACACGGCGCCCAGCGTATCGCCGTGGTAAGCACCCTGCCAGGCGATGAAGCGGCTGCGCCGCGGTTGGCCACGATTAACCCAGTATTGATAAGCCATCTTGCAGGCGACTTCGACGGCGGTGCTGCCGTTGTCGCTATAGAAGACTTTGCTTAAGCCGCGCGGGGCGATTTCGATGAGGCGTTTGGCCAGCAGAATACTGGGCACATTACTCAGGCCGAGCAGCGTGGTATGGGCGACTTGATCCAGTTGGCGGCGGACCGCGGCATCGAGTTCGGGGACGTGATGCCCGTGGATATTACACCAAAGCGAGGAGACACCGTCGATATAACGCTGGCCGTCGCTGTCAAAAAGAAATTCATCCTGGCCGCGTACAATCACCGGGGCGTCAGGCTTCTGCCGCCAAGCTTTCATGGGCGTGAAAGGGTGCCAGAGGTACTGCTGGTCCCACCGCCGTAGTTGCGCTGTGTCGAAGTTTTCCATTCTGCGCCAGATTATAATGGCAAGCATGGTGGTGCTGCATTCCGGTACGACCGGCAGGGGGGCAGTGGACGACACCGCCCTGGATCGGCGGCGGCGGCACGATATGTTGCGCCAGCAAGTGTTAGCCCGCGGCGTGCGGAATCCGCACGTCATCCGGGCCATGGCGCGGATTCCGCGGCATCTGTTCCTGGAACCAGCCCAACGCTCGCAAGCCTACAGTGACCAGGCCCTGCCGGTGGCCGAGCAACAAACCATCAGTCAGCCGCTGATTGTAGCCGTCATGACGGAGGCCTTGGAGGTGCAAGCCGGTCATCGGATATTGGAAGTAGGAACCGGAACCGGCTATCAGACCGCAATTCTCGCGCTGCTGGCGGGCCGCGTTTATACGCTGGAGCGTTTCGCCGCGCTGTCCCGAGAGGCCCAAAGCCGGCTTCACGCACTGGGGTTGGATAATGTGGAATATCGGATTGCGGATGGCACGTTGGGTTGGCCGGAGCAGTCGCCGTTCGAGCGAATTATTGTCACCGCGGGCGCACCAGAGGTGCCCGAGCCGTTGTGGAACCAGTTGGCGGAAGGCGGGCGGCTGGTGATTCCGCTGGGGGATCGACATAGTCAGACGCTTAAAAAAATTGCGCGGCGCAATGGTCGGCGATGGGAAGTGGATGTTTTGCCCTGTCGTTTCGTACCGCTGGTGGGCTTGCACGGCTGGTGAGGCGAGTCGATCCGCTGGAGTAACGCGCATGCCACTGAAATTGCCAGACGCGAAGCACCCCCGGGGGCACCGAATGTTGGTTGGAATTTATGGGGGCTGGGGAGGGCGAAGCCAACCTGGAAGGCGAACCGTGGGGCGGGTTCTTCCAACCTCTACGTGCTAAAGCCCCGTTCGCAAAAGTTTCGCATAACGAGGAACTGGGAACGATTATCCGGGCGGACGGAGCAGATTTTGAACGCCGGTTCTTTGACCAAGGGCTGCGTCCCGCCCAGGTGCGCAGACCGGTGGCCCAAGGGGATGCCGCTTAAACCGCACACGGCGATTCATGATACATTCCAGAGGCCAGGCCAGCGTGCAGCTGGCCCAGAAAAGCGGCGGGACGGTGCTTCTACTTACGGGTGGGAGCCGCTTCTACCTTGACGAACGGTACGTCTCAATAAGAGCCGTGTGTAGTATAAACTGCGGTGCGAAAGCGGTGCCAGCGAGCGAGCCACCAATGACACTGATGCCTTGGAGCGGCGGTGGCCAGGGGCTGACGCATTCGCTAAAATCAGTGGAGTTGATGGGGGGCGAGAAGGTCTATACGAGGTTCTGGTATGGGCATGAGCACGGGACCGAAATAGCGGCGCAGGCAGGAAGGACCAATGGCTGAGGTATTGCCGTTCACCGCGGTGCGTTATCCGCAGTTGGAACAGACCACCGTGGTGGCGCCGCCTTATGACGTCTTATCGGCCGCGGACAAACAGAATTATCTAGCGGCGAATCCGCACAACATTGTGGCCATCGATCTTCCACACGTGCCGCCGAAGCAGGCCGGCCCGGTGGAGGCGTATGCCGCCGCCGGAAAAACGCTGCGGAATTGGCTGGCTACGGGGGTGTTATGCCGTGATCCCGCGCCGGCGCTTTACCCTTATGGGCAGACATTCACTCATGATGGCATCACCTACCGACGTCGCGGCCTTTTTTGCCGTGTCCGCCTGCAGGACTTCGACCCGCAGGGGACCATTCATCCGCACGAACAGACTTTCAGCGGACCGAAGGAAGATCGCCTGCAACTTCTGCGGGCCACTCAGGTGAATCTTTCACCGATATTTGGTCTTTTTGATGATCCCGGCAACGCCATCACGGATAGGTTGTTCGCCGCCGCCACGGCACCGCCGGTGGCTACCGCCGGATTACCGGATCAGGCTGGATCTTCCCGAGTTCTTTCCGAACTGTGGCGCGTAGACGACGCCGCCGCGATCGCCGCGGTGCGGGAGGCCTTTATTGGCAAGCATCTGTACATTGCCGACGGCCATCATCGCTATACGACGGCTTTGACGTGGCGGCGAGAGTTGGCCGCGCGGGAAGGCGGCATTCTGCCACGGGAGCATCCGGCGAATTACATATTGTTTGGGTTGGTCGCCCTGCAAGATCCGGGTTTGATCGTGTTGCCGACGCATCGTGTGGTAGGGGGACTGCGGGGATTTTCCTGCCGGGCCTTGCTGCAGGCCGCCGGCGGCTGGCTTGAACCATTGCCGGGGCAGTGGTCGCTGGACCAACTGGAGCAGATGGTGAAAAAGTTGCCGGCATTGGGCGCCCACGCGATGGGAGTTTACGATGCCGCGGCGCAGACGGCCATC
>JAKCCC010000323.1 GCA_021838985.1 Planctomycetota bacterium | reverse complement strand
TTTGCACGTTGGCGCAAACCGTGGCCACATATCGCCGCCAGCCGTTTAAGGTCTGTTGGGCGAAGGGATTCACCTCGCCGTTGGCGAGCACCGCTCCGCTGAAGGGGTGGTACTTCAGGGTGGCCAGGATTAACGGACCGGCGGGTACCGCTTTCGGCAGCGGAGCGGAAAGTTGGCAAATCCCGGTTTGGGGAGCCACCGCCGTGATCAGCGGGAATGCGATTGGATAGGCCATGCCCCTGAATCCCGTATAGCCGGGGTGCACGGAGGAAACATCGGCCAGCCTGATCCGGCGAGCCCCTTTTTTCGCCAACTCCGTCAGACGCACGTGGATAAACTGGATCGGACACGGGAAACCGGAATTCGCGTTCAGAAGAATCAGCGGCCGTATATCAGCCGCCTTAAGGGCGTGGAGTATCATTTTCACGCGCGCGGCGGTCGGGCGATTCAATCGCGACGGATGGCGGTAGCTTAAAGATCCCCAGCCGATCTCAAGGCGGGCGGAGCCTATGCCCGCTTCCGCCAGTACCTGGGCGGTAACGCTTTCGAGGCGGCGTGTATATTTCTGATCCAGGATTTGAAATCCTCCGGCCGGGTGGTGCTTTTGCGCGGCCCACACTTGCCGCGCGGTAGACCAGGCCTGATCCGCATTGACGTTAAAATTAATTCCCAGGCAATTCAGGTACTGGCTGGCCGGCCAGGTGTCCATGTAGGCCCGCCAGGGATTCAGGTAAAACGACCTTGCCCCAAACGGAATCTGCTGTTGCAACGGATTGGCGTACGGCCCCCGCAGCGCCGCTTGGCGCGTCCGTCCATTCCATGTTCCGATCCGCCCCAACAGTTGCCGGGTCTGCGCGGACAAGACAAACGGCGCTGGTGGCCGGGGCTTGGCCAAACTGGCGCCGACCAAGAGCGTCAGCCCCGCCGCAACCGCAAATGCGAACCAAAATGCCTTGCAATACCGAATCACTGCGTTCCTCCGGATCATTTCCTTGGAGACTGTTACCAAATAACCCTACCCGCCCCTGCCGTTATTCCGATCGCGGTCGGGACTATGTCGCCGTTCGTCTCGCCGGGGGCGAGCAGGACTTTGTCGAGTCGCCTAACGGTCTCATGGCGGCGACTTGCGGCTAAGCCTTCCTGCCACGCCGGCGCTGATTCCTTTCCCGGAGTGTAAACGTTATTTCTTGACGGAACCTTATCCTACCCGTACCGTCCCGATGACGAGCGCTGTTCCCCCAGGGCGCACAGGATGGTCTCCGCGGCGACTCTCCGACCTGCGCTACAGGCTCGCCAGGCACGTTTTCGGCTTATTCTTGAATAGTCAGCAAATACGGATAATCCGCGGCTGTTAGTTTCAACGTCAGCGCATTGGCGGCGCGCCGCCGCACCCGCGCTGACGCCGGTCGATCCCGGATTGGATCATACGCTTCCACCTGGGCGGCCAAACCGCGGACGCCTCCCAACTCCACCGTGAACTCTTCCGGCGCCAGGTCCTTCGTGTAATCACGCGTCATCACGTAATAGGCAATGACAAATCGCGTCGGATTAACCTGGAAGGGTAATATCGCCAACACGTCGCGATCGTAAAGATTCGGATGCTCCGGTGTGCCATCGCCGGCGAACTGGTAATGGTTGTGCGTATCGCGGATGGACAGCACCTTCAAGGGCCGCGTGGTGGCCGCAGTCAACGCGGGGTCCAGATGTTGCCGCATCCGCGCGGTGATCCGCGCTGTCACCGCCAGGGCTGGCGAGGTGTAAGGGCGATCGTCGGCGGGATAGACCGCACCGGGTTGGCTGGCGTGGGCCAGGAATTTATCCAGCACGATACCGAGGTCCTTATCCCCTCCCGCCGCGGCGAACAGGTCAAGCTGCGTAACGCCTTTGTTCAGATAAAAACAAAAATAGCGGGCGGTCGATTTAGCCTTGAGCGCTAAAGCCCGCGCCACGCTGATTTTCGGATCATCCTCCACCGGCCCTTCCATAACCTCGGTAATCCACACCCAGCAGGGATCCACCTTGCCATCGATCACGCGGGCGTAGCGGCCATGGGCTTTATCGAAAGGATCGCGGACCCCGGGAAGGTTCGGGCGCAGGTCGCGAACCATAGTCTCCGTTTGCAAGGCGCAGGCGAAATATTCCGGAAACAGTTCGGAATAATGCGGAATGAAGCCCGAATGATCCACCTGGCCCAGCGCGTTAATCGGAGTTCCGCCGTACGGCGGGTTGAGGGGATACGTCTTGCGCCCGGCGTAGGGATGCTTGTCTATCGCCCCCACACGGGCTGGCTCGTTGGAAGACGCCTGCCAGGGCAACGTGTTGGAAAAACCGTCGCCAAACTTCACCCCGCGGAAAAGTTCGGGGTGGGCCTCCACATAGACCATGGTTCGCGGCGTAATACCGTTAGACCCCAGGCCCCATAAGAATGTCGGCTCCCCCAGGTGCGGATACAGCGGCGGATCGTAATAACCGTTCACGCGCAGAAACTGATCGCCAAAGGTCATTTCGTTCCAGATCTCCATATCAAAGCCAAGATCGCTTTGGCCGGTAGTTCCCAGCGTTCCGGCTACGAATCTGGCCACGTTGCCCGCGTAGCGCTGCCAACCGGCGATGGTGGCTTTGTAGTCCGCGGTGTCCGGTGGCGAAAATGGCCGGTATTTAAGCGTTAGAAGGTGTAGGGGGCCTTTTTTCAGCGCTTTGCGCAGCGGCGCGGAAAGCTCGCATCGGCCCGTGTGGCTATCGACCGAGACGATCAGCGGAAATGCCGCCGCATAACCCTGTCCCCCCAGGCCCGTGTAGCCGGGGCGAATATCGGTGGTGGAATCCAGAACAATCCAGCGCTGGCCGACCTTGGCGTCCTGGGACAATTTCGGCGACCAATACGTTTGGCGGCAGGGGCAGGGCATTCCGCCGTTGGAATTCAGTAGAATCAGCGGGCGCAAGCCGTGCTTTTGGCAAGCCAGCAGCAATATCCGCCAGCCTTTGGCGACGTACGGCCAGGGTTGGCTTTCGTTCTCGTAACTCATGGAGCCCCAGCCCATTTCCATGCGGGCGTGGCGAATCCCGTGCCGGCCCAGCATTTCGGCCACCAGATCCGCCTGCTCGGGGTTGACGTTAAAGTTAATCCCCGTGCCCTCCAGGAATGTGCTTGCCGGCATGGTTTCCAGATAGGCCCGCCACGGCTGGAGCCAGTGGGAATAACTGCCCCACGGTATATCCGTGAAATAAGTCGGATCTGTGTAAGGGCGATGGAGAAACCCGTCGGGGCAGGAGGAATGATCGATCCCGCCACCTGGCCTGCGGCCCTTCGTTTCAGCGACCGCCGCCCAGGTCCCGGCCGCGGCCAAGCCGGCGACAGCGGTTGCCGACAGAAACTTTCTACGCGTCCATTCAGACATTGGGTAATTTTCCTCTTACGCGGTTATCCTCAACCTTCCGCCATGCAGGACACCGAGTGCCATCTGCACCACAATCCCGGAAAATCCTACCGCTAAAGCCCAGGTCATATAACCTGAAACCCGTCTCCATCGGTTCACCGCGCTAAAGGTCGCCGTAGCGACTCTGCGACGCGGTGCTTGCCTTACCCCTTTAACCTAAAACCCGTGTACATCGGCTCACCGCGCTGAAGGTCGCCGTAGCGACTCTGCGACGCGGTGCTTACAATTCCTCATCTCACGGCCGCCCTGGCGACTAACCTGCGCCGCGAAGGCCGCGGAAATCAAACCTGAACCATATTCGCCATCCGGATTTTCTTTCGCGCTCTTCGCGGCTTCGCGTGAGCTATTCCGGTTCGTTCCGTTTGAATCCGTATTATTGTGTTGTGCTTCCCGCCGTGCCTTTCACGAAGCCCGTTCGTCATCGCGGGGCCGCCTTA
>JAKCCC010000322.1 GCA_021838985.1 Planctomycetota bacterium | reverse complement strand
ATCCGCGTGACACTCTCAGGCGAAGCCTCCCGCTCCGTCCAGACTACGACGAGAACGATATTCCGGTTCAGCGGGAATGGAGCCAATGTTATCCAGCGATCTTCCGTGGCGCTGCGCGTATCATCCGCCGGCTCGCGATGGAAATAGCGGCCGGCTTCGTCGCTCAACAGCGCCGCGGCGGCGGTGAAGGATACTCCGTGTTTCTGTGAGTTTCTCTCCGCCTGCACCGCGTCCGACTCAAATTCCTCATGCCAGCGCAACCACTTTTCCTGTTCTTGGTGTAGCGTAGTTATGCCGTAACTACAAGGTGGCCCAAGGGCCGCTCGCTACAACCACTCCTCAAACGGCTTGGCCAGCTTGCGGAAATCCGCCGTCGGCAAATGCACGGTGCCCCAGGATTCGCTTCTGGCCCGCATGGCCTGCCGATAATCGCCCAGCCCGATCGCCAACATTCCGTACCAGCGTTCCTGGAATTGGAACAAATCTTTAAATGGCGCCTGCGCGGGGGCTTCGGGCCAGTGGTACACAAAAAGAAACATTGCGGCAAAACCGTGGCCGAAAATTTCCTGCCACTGCCGCAGGTCATCAATGTCTTCGCGGGTCACCCAGTTAGGCAGGCTGCCGTGGCTCCTGTCGGCCCGACAGGCGCGGCCTTTCACATCCACCAGCAGGTTGTCTCCCTGCGGGCGATAAACCACGAAATCAAAACTTTTCAGCTTGGCGCCGGCGAAAAGCGCCCGCTTGGCCTCATCCACCGCGATATACGGCAGACCCTTGCGGCGCAAGTAATCCTCGAACGCAGCCTCGTAATGACCGGTGCGTTTACCGCGCGGCCCCATAGTCACCCCCTTTCTGAACCCACGGACAAGCAATCCCATTCTAACCGCCCGCCTCCGCGGTGCGGGAAACCTGCCGCCGCGGTTCGCCCGAACGCTGCACCGCCGAGGATACAGCGCCGCGGGGCGGCAGCCCGGAAACCACCATTACACGGATTTCGCGGCTTTGGATTCGCAACGGCGCTGGCGCTGCCATTGGCGAATCTTTTCAATCGGCCACGTATTGAGCACATTCTCTGGTTGCGCCCAGGCCCGCCGGGCGGTTAAGATCCCGTATATCAGCTGGTCCATCTGCTCCGCGCTGTGGGCATCGGTGTTGATGCACAACGGTACCCCGGTTTGCACCGCCAGATGAGCGTGGGCGTCGCGCAAATCCAGGCGCATTTCGTTGGCGTTTATTTCTATGGCCACACCCCCGCGGGCCGCGGCGGATACCACGCGCCCCATCTCCGGCTCCAAGCCGCGCCGGCCGGCGATGAGTCGCCCGGTCGGATGGCCCAGCACATCCACCAGGGGATGAGAGGCGGCCCGGATCAAGCGGTCCGTGGCAGCTTCCGCTTCCTGGGTTAACGCGGAATGCGGCGAGGCGACCACCCAGTCCAGCTGTTCCAGAACATCATCGGGATAATCCAACGAGCCGTCCGCCAAAATATCCACCTCGCTGCCCGCCAGGACCGTCATGCCTTTAACCGTTTTGGCCAACGCGGCAATGGCGGCAATATGCTCCAACAGTCGCGGCACCTTCAAGCCGTTCGCCTGAATCTGCGATTTGCTGTGGTCGGTGATCGCGATGTATTGGTAGCCGCGACGTTTCGCCGCGGCTACCATATCCTCCAGCGAAGCGGTGCCGTCGCTGGCGGTGGTATGCAGATGCAGATCCCCGCGGATATCGGTTGCTTCCAGGGTAGGCCAGAGGGGTGGAATGTTCCGGCCTAAGAACTCCAGGCGTGGGTCGGCCCAGTCTGGGGCGCGTTGCTGTCGCACGCGGAACATGGCCGCGGCCAACTCAACTTCGCCCTTATCTTCGCGCATCTCCGGGGGCAACCAGGCCAGTTCCAAGACGTCGTAAATCCCTTCTTCCGTCTCTCCGGCGATCCGGTTCTGGCCCTGAAAAAGTCCCCACTCGTTAAGTTTATAACCCTTTTTCACGGCCAGTTCGCGCACCCGCACGTTGTGCTCTTTGCTGCCGGTAAAGTATTGCAGGGCCGCGCCCCAGCTGGCGGCGGGCACAATCCGAAAGTCAAGCTGCAGGCCGATTTTCGTTCGCAGGCTGATCTTGGTCGCGCCGGCGGCCAATATTTCGGTGGTCTGCGGATGGTTCTCCAGCGTTTTGGCGATGGCCGGCGCCACACTTGCCTCGGCGCAGATCAGGATGTCAATATCGCCGACCGTTTCCTTGCCCCGCCGCAGGCTGCCACAGTATTGGACCTGGCTGACGCCCGCCACCGGCTCGAGCCGTTGGCAGTATTCTTTGGCCAAGGGCAGCGCCCAACCGATGCCGATGCGCTGGGCGCCAGCCTGCATAAACTCCAGATTTTGCAAAATACGGAGTTTCTTCTTTGTCCCCAGCCCTTTCAGTTCCGGCAGGGTGTCGGTCTGCAGCGCTTTCTGGAGCGCCTCGATGCTGGTAATACCGCCTTCTCTCCATAACAGGTGCGCGGTTTTCACCCCCACCGATGAAATCGCCATCATCTGCAAGACGCCGGCGGGGATCTGGCTGGCCCATTGTTCAAATTCGCAGATGTGGCCGGTGCGAAGGTATTCCCGGATCCGCTCGGCGGAATGCCGGCCAATGCCCGGCGTTTCCTCCAGCCGCCCCGAGGTAGCCAGAACCGCCGCATCTTCCGGCAGTTCTTCCAGCACCCGCCCCACTTTACGCATGCCCAAGACGCGAAAGGCGTTTTCTTCCAACAGCGCCAACACATCCGCCGCCTGGTTGAACAGGGCGGCTATTTCGCGATTCCGGTTCAAGTTACCACTCCCCTGCTGTAAAGAAATTGTGCAGACATCAAACCGCCGATCCATAGATATTTTAATCTATTGGATCGGTTCATACCTGGCGAACCGCATCGCCAAGCCCCTCCGGCCCGACCGCTACAGGCCGCGCGTCGTTTGGCGACGGCCTGATGATTCTACCTGGGCCCATGGACCCCTGGACTTGCAATCGCTAAAACGGCCGATATGATAATACGCGCCAGCACGTGGCGGGCCGTAGTTTATACAGGCCCGCAGCGTGATTTTCGAGAAGAAAACAGCGGCCGGAAAAGGCGCGGGTGTAATTCGCTTGTCAGCGGACGCCCGCCAACCGTGTCCAGGCAGCTGAGGTTGGAGTCCTATATGTCTACGTTGACCCCTCCCGCGGGGCGGACTGGTTGCGCGCCGGCCGCCAAAACCCCTACCAACTCGTCTTTCGCGTCCAACCGAACGGATAGCGTCTCGGTGGCCCCAGCCCGCCGGCGCGAAGATGGCGCTGCGGGCGCCTTGCCGGTTCTGGGCCATCCGACGGGACGGAGCAGCCGATTCATCGGCCTGAACGGCGCCCAGATTCTGCTGCAAATGCTGCTTGAACATGGCGTGACGGACGCCTTCGGCTATCCGGGCGGCGCGATTTTGCCGACCTTCGATCAACTGTACGAAAAGCAGTTGAATTTCATCTTGGTGCGGCATGAGCAGGGGGCCGGCCATATGGCCGATGGCTACGCCCGCGCCACCGGAAAGCCGGGAATTGTGATTGTCACCAGCGGTCCCGGCGCCACCAACACCGTCACGGCGCTGGCCACGGCCTACATGGATTCGATTCCGATCATCGTTTTTTCCGGCCAGGTGCGGACGTACGCCATCGGCAATGACGCCTTTCAGGAAGCCGATGTGACCGGCATTACGCGGCCGGTCACCAAGCGCAATTACCTGGTCAAAAATCTGAAAGATTTGCCGCGCATCATCAATGAGGCCTTTGTCATTGCCACCACCGGTCGGCCGGGACCGGTGTTGGTGGATCTGCCGGTCGATGTGACCACCGCTAAAATGGAAGACCCAGTTGATGA
>JAKCCC010000321.1 GCA_021838985.1 Planctomycetota bacterium | reverse complement strand
AGCGCCTTGGCGGAGTTGCTTAGTCGCGGCACCGGGTGTGTGGTAGTGCTCAAGGGACATCAGACGGTGATCGCGGACGGTCCGCGGATGGCGGTGAACCAAACCGGCAACCCCGCGATGGCCACGGGCGGAAGCGGCGATGTGCTCACGGGCGTGGTGGCCGCACTTATCGGCCAGGGCTTTCGATGCGCCGAGGCGGCGGTGCTGGCGGCGCATGTGCATGGTCTGGCGGGTGATATGGCGGCAGCGCAGATTGGTCCCGCCGGGCTGTTGGCCACGGATATCATCGCTATGCTGCCGCGTGCCTTGGCCACCCGCTTGGCGGCGGAGGAAAACACGCTACCGACGGGACCGCGATAGGGCCGCCCAAGCCTGCTGAATCCGGGCGCGCGTCTGGGGCGTGACCGGTCGTCCCCCGAAACGAATGTCGTAAAAAATGCGGACCAGCTCCTCGGCGTGCGGTCGCAGCGCGGCGACCGCGCCGGACGCCGCGGGGTCGTTGGCCAGGACTTGCAGATATTCCCAAGGGGTCTGGTGCGGCTGGCGTTGGGGACCGTGGCGTTGCAACCGCTGCATGAGCTGGTCGACAAACGCCAGATCCCGCGCCAATTGGCGACGCTGATGGCGATTGCGGCCGCGCAGCAGCGGCGCTACGAGGCTTCGTTCGAGCCGGCGACGCCGCCGGAGCCGCCACGCCGTCAACAGCGCCGCCGCAGCCAGAAGCCCGGCCCCTACCAAGGTCAGCCAGCGCGCCAGAGTTCCCGATCGAGTGAAAAGCCACGCCCGAGCGTTCCTCCACAGGGCGCCGGGGGCGCGCCCCAGGTCCCGCAGGAAGACCCGTGCGTCGACCGCCAGCGGATGCAAAAGCTTCGTTCGCATGGCACGATTAAATGCAATGATGTTCTGCAACCAAAACAGATGAATCCACTGCCCCAGATCAAGAATGCCGCTATACCATGTGGCGGGCGTCTCCACGCTGGTCAGGGAAGAATCCGGGGAAGGGTCAAAACGCATCCAGCCGCGTCCGGGGATATACGCCTGCACCCACGCATGAGCGAATTTCTGCCGAATGACATAGTAACCACCGATGGGATTATAGTCCCCGCCATGGTACCCGGTAACCATGCGTGCGGGGATACCGACGCTGCGGCAGAACATAATCATGGCGGAGGAGAAATATTCACAGTAACCGCCGAGCTTGCGTTTATTGAACAAAAAATCTTCGGTGGGATCAATGTGGGAATTCACCGGCGTCATATCCAAGGAATAGGGATAATGGCGGCGCAGATAGTCCTGAAAGCGATAGGCCAGGGCCAGGTCGATCCGGGTCACATTGGCGGGGGTGCGCGGTGTGCGGAGCAGCTTGTGGGCAATGGTTTTCGCCAGCGCCGCGACCCGCGCTGGCACCGGCGGCGCCAGCATCCAGTTGAACAGGCCACCACCCCAAGCTCTAACGCTGGGATATACGGCCGGATGGGACGGTCCGATCAACCCCGGGCGATAGATGCGGGCGCTTTTGACGATGTAATGCACCGGGCTTTCGTCGGGCAGTCGACATTGGATCGAGCCGTCCGCCTGGCGCACTACCCATTCAGCGCCCGGGCAGGTGATTGAGACCGCCGGAGCGATCAGGAATAGCGTGGCCCCCTGGCGATGATTGAGGGTGAAGTATTCGGTGATGACGCTGCCGGGCTGATACATGGAACGCGGCGCCAAGGTGACGGTAGATGTCTTGGGCAAATGGAAGGTTTGGCCAAAGTCGTGTTCCGACCGTCGCCATTCGGCGGTGACCGGGTCGTATCGGTCCAGCGTGGTCCCCTGGAAATAGGGCTGCCAGCTTGAGCTGCCGATATTGTGGCCATTTTTGAAGATTTGCACCTCGCCCACGATGGCGTTGCTCGGATGCAGCCGCCCGGGTTCGCCCAACACCACGTGCGTGGCAAACCCCGTAGTGGTGGGCCCGGTCCGGCCCGGCCAGTGGGCCAATACCCCCTCCGCGCTGTCGCGGGGAAACAGCACGAAAACGAGTGCGGCGAATATAAATAAAAAACCCCCTACCCCGGCGCTAATTCGCCGCAAGTCGCGTTCCAACCCGTGGCGTCTCCCGGCGGCATTGAGCGCTTGCACCGCCTGGGCGGGTTCAGGCAGCGCCCGTCGGGTTTCACAGACCAGATGGAAGGCGAGGCTGACGTAAATCCCCAAGGCCAGGTAGAGCACCAGGCACAGCGCAAAAAGCAGCGAGGCGGTCAGAATGGCGCCCGCCATCATCAACAGCAGACTTAAAATCATAATCTGCCCGTAATCCCGGTTGGTTTTGCGTTCAAAGAGTTTGCAGAGAATCAGCCCGAGCATGAAGTAGCCGAGCCACAGCAACAGACCGGGCGAGCGTCGCAGAGCTTCGCCCAGCGCTAATTTCTGGAATAAAAACAGCGCCAGCGCCAGGACCGCGGTGTTGATGAGCCAGCGCGGCGCCGGGCGACTCGGACCCGTTTCGACCAGCCACCAGCTTAAAGCCGTCGCCACAACCGACAACAACATCAGGCCGGGATTCCCCGCCGCCCAGGTAAAGCCCAGCAGGCTTAGCAACACGAGGAGATACGTCGCGAAATTAAAATGGCGAATAAATGGCATAAAGGTTTCCGCGAGCTTGCGGGTGCGGGCATCTATCCTGGCGGCGCCGCTCTCGAGATCCGCCGCTGGAAGCTGGTGTTCCGTCCGTCGGGATAGCGCAGCGCCGGACGGTCCCATCGCTTCGGTACGGTTACTCAGCGGGCCACGGCATGCTCCTCTTCCAGGCGGCGCAGAGAACGTGGAAGCTCGAAGTGCATATCTTCCTGGGTGACGTGGCGGCTTTCCACCGTGGCTCCATAGCGCTGCTGGAGGACCTGGACGATTTCCTGCACCAAGTCTTCCGGCGCGGAGGCGCCGGCCGTAATCAGGACTCGGTCGGCAGGCGCGAACCAGCGATGGTCCAGATGGGAAACGTCATCCACCAGGAAGGCACGTGTGCCGCGGTTGCGGGCCATTTCCACCAGGCGTTTGGAGTTGGAGCTGTTCTGGCTGCCGACCACCAGCACCAGATCACATTCGCCGGTGAGGCGCTGGACCGCCGTTTGGCGATTGGTGGTGGCGTAACAAATATCTTCCTTCGGTGGCGCCTGGATCCGCGGGTATTTGGACTTCAGCGCCGCGATAATCCGCGCCGCGTCATCTAAACTTAAGGTGGTCTGCGTCAAATAAGCCACGCGATGATCGTCCGGTATGTCCAGTCGCGCCACGTCTTCGACGCATTCCACAATGCGGATCGCGTCCGGCGCCTCGCCGAGCGTTCCGACCACCTCATCATGGTCGGCATGGCCAATCAACACAATGGTGAATTTCCCACGGGCGTAGCGCACGGCCTCGTTATGCACCTTGGTCACCAGCGGGCAGGTGGCGTCCACCTGTTGCAGACGGCGCTGCGTCGCCTGGCGCCGCACTTCCGGCGCGACCCCATGGGCGCTATAGACGAGCGTGGCGCCCGGTGGAACCTCCGCTATAGAGTTGACAAAGATGACGCCTTGGCGCGTGAAGCGATCCACCACGTGCTGGTTATGGACGATCTCGTGAAACACATAAACGGGCGCGCCTTTGAGCTGCAGCACCCTTTCCACACAGGCGATCGCCATATTGACGCCCGCGCAGAAACCACGCGGGTTCGCCAGCAAGATCTTCATCGTCACGAATCCAGCCCGCCGCTCATCCGGATCAATCCCGGCGCCCACCGCCTAGACCTCACCCGCTGCCCTGAATATACCATATAATAGCCAGCCTATGGCCCAAACGTACGATAAATACCGGGTCGGCCTCATTCAAATGCGCTGCAGCAGCGATGGCGCGGCCAACCGGGAAAAAG
>JAKCCC010000320.1 GCA_021838985.1 Planctomycetota bacterium | reverse complement strand
GAGCGTGCCATCGGACAGCCGCGTCGCGGGAATCGTGAAACGCCCCTCTGGCAGTAAAACCTGGACGGTACCGCCCTGGATGGCCACGTCCACATCGTCCACGCCCTCGTAAAGCTGACGCAACCCGTCGATCAACGCACGTTTCGCTTCGCTCACGCTGCGCAGCCGGTTAAGGACCAGTCCCAGATTTTCGCAATTCTCGAGCAGAAAGTCGTTGCGTTGGTCCGCCTTCTGGGGCAGGCGTGGGGGGGTATCGTCCGAAGCTCCATTCCCGATAAATTCGAATCCGGGTGTAGAACGCCGCCAAGTCCGTGATCTCAGGATAGCTATCAGGGTCTTTCCGCTGGGCGAGAATTGATTTCTCCGGATCCACATCCTCGCGTTTGAGAAACCTCTTCGCGCGATCCGCGGAAAGGGAGGCGGCCTTATCCGCAGTGCCATCGCCACCGGGTGATACGTTCCTGACGTTCAAGACGGGATGATTGTCCTGATAGCGGTAGTAAAAGTACGGTTGGGTCTGACCCGCAGCCGCCGGCTCATTTTCAATGCGTTCATCGCAAAGCTCGAACCGCTGGGCGACCGTGGTGAACGAAATCGAGTGTCGGATCCTTGGCAGGTGGTCCCGATCCACGATGGCTTCTACGGACGCCGTGGGATTACTTTCCCCTTTCCACAACCAATCGCGAACACCACCTCCATCACGAACTGGAGCCACCAGAAGATCGGGCGCGGCACGGAGAAATCCTATCGCTTCGATCAGATTCGACTTGCCCGAACCGTTCGCTCCAATAACCACATTAAGGGTACGAAGCGCCACCGGCGGGCTGTCTGGTCCGAAGGAAAGGAAGTTCTTAAGCGTAAGTTTGCTAATGAACATTCCCATCGCGCCTAACCACGGTCCCGACGTCATTCCGTTGGGCGAATTGTAACCGGTTTAGCCAGGAAGCACAGCCCTTTGTTCTCGATGCTTCGTCTCAATGTTCTTTATTCGTCGGCTAATCCACCATCCCTGGCCCGCAGCGGATGCACGGTTATCGCCGCGGGATGCGTGGGACAGGCCTGCTCACACATGCCGCAGCCAACGCAGCCATTGGATTTTACCAGTACCCGTCCGCTGGTACCGCTGATGACAATCGCAGCGGAACCGATGGGGCACGCTTCTAGACATTGCCGGCAATCTTCGCCATGATGGCGCAGACAGGTTTGATCATCGACTTCGGCCAGCCCCATGCGAATCTGGAATTTGTCCACCAGAGTCAGCGCGCCGGTCGGACAGGCCTTCATGCAGGCCAGTTCCTCACACACCACACAGGGGTTGGTCGCGGGAACGATGTAGGGCCAGCCGTCCGCGATTTGGGCGGTGGGATCAATCTGAATGCATTGAACGGGGCACACTTCCACACACTTGCCGCAGCGTGAGCAAAGCGTCGCGAATTCCGCGGGCGGCTTGGCGCCAGGTGGAAACAGCGTCACGGCCACAGGCAGCGGGACTTCAGAGGCTGGATCGTAGGCGGATTCTTCGTCGAGGTCCTCGTCCCCCAGCGGCCCTTCCAGCGCCTGGGTCAGCGGCCTGACGCGGTGTTCCAATAGACGGGCGAGTGGGTCTAGCATGCCACGGAAACATTGGGCGAAAAAATCGCGCCGGCGGGAATCGGACCGCTCGTCCAGGCTGGTGGAGGCAGCGGTTTCGTGGGCTGGTTCTGGCATGTGCACATTATAGCGCGCCCGGTATTGGCCAAGGAACGCGCCACCGGCTACACTTTCAGGTTCAGGAGAGGCCGGTATGATTCGGGATATCCGTGGTGAATTGAAGGTGTGGCCGGGTGAGCGCTTCGCGCTGGTCGCGGCTGAATTCAACGGTCTGGTGACCCATCGCCTGACCGAAGCCGCAGTGGATTGCCTGCGGCGGCATGGCGCGGCGGAGGAGCAGATCGTACGGATCTGGACGCCGGGCAGTTTTGAACTGCCCACGATCGCCCGGCGCCTGGCCGGCAGTGGACGGTACGCGGCGGTGCTTTGCCTGGGCTGCGTGATTCGTGGGCAGACCCACCATTATGATCATGTCGCCCAGCAGGCAGCGCAGGGCATTGCCGCTGTTGGCCGGGAAACAGGTGTGCCAACGATTTTTGCTGTGATCACCGCCGACACGGTGGAGCAGGCGATGGATCGGGCGGGGCTGAAGTTGGGTAACACCGGCTGGAACGCGGCGTGCGCGGCGATGGAAATGGCCTCCGTGGTGCGGCAGGTGAACCGCCTGGTCCGATTGGACCGAGCCGCGCAAGGTATCCGGCGGGGCGCCCTGAAAAAACGCCACGGCGGGCGGGGCTGATTAGCATTACGCTTGCCTTCGTCACCGAGGCGATGAGCCGCAAGGTCTTCCGGACTACCCATGGCCGATACCAGACACGCCAGCAAATTCCAGCACGAGCGCCGCCAGGTTCGTAAGCTGGCCCTGCAGATCCTATGCCAGGCGGATGTTCAGGGGGATGATTTTTTGGTCGAGCTTTGGCCCCTGTTCCTGGCCCAGGCGGACGCCGATGACACGGTTCGCCAGGCGGCCGATGGCATGGCTCGCCAGGCCTGGGACTACCATGGCGTCGCGGACGAACAGATTTCCCGCCTCACACCGCAATGGAGCCTTTCCCGCCTGGCCGTGGTGGATCGCAATGTGCTCCGGCTGGCGTTATGGGAGTTGGCCCATCAATCTGACGTGCCGCCCAAAGTGGTGCTTAATGAGGCTATTGAGCTGGCACGGGAGTTTTCCACGGAGGAAAGCACCCGTTTTGTCAACGGCGTGCTCGATGCGGCGCTGAAAGAACGGGCGCCCCAGACGGGCTGACCGGCGCCTCACGGAAGGCGGCCGGATGCGCCGGCCCGTCTGGCCGTCTGGCGTTGTATACTCATCGCGCCGGCTCCAAGGAGCAGGCGCCGGGCCGGCCGCAGCGCCAGAGATCAGCCGGCTGAAACCTGAACTCTGAGGACCATGATGGTTTTTGACTTTCTTCGCCGGGCGGTCGGTCAAAGCGTGAACCGACTCCGCGCCGGGTTAAGCCGCACCCGTCGCACGCTCGTCGGCCCTCTGCGTTTGTTGTTGCATGGCCGGCGCCTCGACGCAGAGCTGTTGGCGGAACTACGTCAGCGGCTGATCGTTGCGGATCTGGGGGTGGCGACCACGGACCGGGTCATGGCGGATTTGGAGACCGCCTGGAAGGAAAAGCGGATTGACTCGGGCGACGAGGCGCTGAACTTTCTTAAGGACGAACTGAAAAAACATTGGCCGGAAGAATCCCGGAGCCTGCACTGGGCTACTTCCGGCCCGACGGTCATTCTGGTTACCGGTGTCAACGGCGCCGGCAAGACCACCAGCATCGCCAAGCTGGCCCATTATCTGAAGGCCCAAGGCAAAGTGGTGCTGGTCGCGGCCTGCGATACGTTCCGCGCCGCGGCGGTGGAGCAGTTAAGCATATGGGCCGACCGGGTGGGGGTGGAAATTGTGCGGCATCAAATGGGCGCGGATCCCGCCGCGGTCGCCTTTGACGCCTGCCAGGCCGCCGTGGCGCGGAAAGTCGACGTGCTGATCATTGACACCGCCGGTCGCCTGCACACCCAGGATCATCTGATGCGCGAACTGGGCAAAATGAACCGCGTGGTGCGAAAAATCATGCCGGAGGCACCGCATGAATCGCTGCTGGTGCTCGACGCGACTATCGGCCAGAATGCGCTTCGGCAGGCGGAGGAATTTCGCAAAGCGGTGGACCTTACCGGCCTGTTTTTGGCGAAACTCGAT
The DNA here is from genome assembly GCA_021838985.1 of Planctomycetota bacterium. Lineage (GTDB taxonomy): Bacteria > Planctomycetota > Phycisphaerae > WQYP01 > WQYP01 > JAKCCC01. The sequence goes on along the minus strand of JAKCCC010000320.1, from coordinate 114 downwards.
GGCACGGCCAAGGGAGGGATTGTGGTGGCCATTCGCGACCAGCTTGACCTGCCGGTGAAATTCATCGGTGTGGGCGAAAAACCCGAAGACATCGCCCCTTTTTCGCCGGATGAT
>JAKCCC010000319.1 GCA_021838985.1 Planctomycetota bacterium | reverse complement strand
CCTGCGGCCAGGCGCTGGGTAAGGCCGCTGCGGATCCACGGCCGGACTTTATTTATGAACGCTACTGCCTGTGGGGAACCGCAGGGCTCCGTCTGGCGCGAAAATATTCCGTGCCCCTGGTGTTGGAGGTAAACGCTCCGCTGGTTGACGAGCAGGAACGGTACCGGAGCGGGTTCCTTTTCCCCGCCCTGGCCCGGCGGACCGAGCGTCAGATTTGGCGCAGCGCGGACTTATTGATCGGCGTGTCCGAAACGCTGGGGGGTTATTTTGAAAAAGCCGGGGTGGGCGCGGACCAGGTGCGTATTCTTCCCAACGCCGTCGATACCAACCTCTTTGCCCGGCGGACTACCACCGCCGATCTGCGCCGGCGTTTAGGACTGGAAGCTCAATTCGTCATTGGATTTGTGGGCGGTTTTAAGCCGTGGCACGGCGTGGATTTCCTGCTGCAGGTGTTCGCGCGGCTGCGGCAGGAGGATGCCTGCTACCATCTGCTGCTGGTTGGGGACGGCCCGGGGCGCGGCGCGCTGGAGGAGCAAGTGCGAGGCCGCGGGTTGACGGAGGCGGTAACGCTGATCGGCAGTGTGCCGCATGAGCAGGTTCCGTCATATCTGGCCGTCATGGATGTGGCGGCGGCGCCTTATCCGCCCCTGGAGAATTTCTATTTTTCCCCGTTGAAACTTTATGAGTATATGGCCGCCGGGCGGGCGATTGTCGCCGCCCGCATGGGTCAGATGGCGCAGGCGATTGACGATGGCCGCACTGGACTGCTGTACCCGCCGGGCGATAGCCAGGCGATGGAGCGCTGTATTCGACGTCTGCGCCATGACGAGAAGCTGCGTATGCAACTGGGCCTTCGCGCCAGTGCCTCGTGTGCCCTGAATACCTGGCGCCACAGCGCTGCGCGCGTGATCCAATGGGTCGAGCCGCTGGTGGGCGGCGGCCCCTCTCACCCCGCCGGGCAGACGGCCGCCACCACCTTGGCGTTTTCGGGAACGGCCGCGGCCGGTTGTGTCAACCGGTAAAGGCGGGCATACTTTCCATGCCGTGCCAGCAATTCGTCGTGCGTGCCCTCTTCTATAATTCGGCCCTGTTCCAGAACGATGATCCGATCCGCCAGGCGCACCGTCGAAAGACGATGGGCGATAATGAGGGTGGTTCGTCCCAGGGTAGCGCGGCCGAGTGCTTCCATCACGGCATGTTCCGCCTCTGAATCCAGGTTGCTGGTCGGTTCATCTAAAATCAGTATCGGGCTGTCACGCAGCATAGCGCGGGCGATGGCGATCCGCTGTTTCTGTCCACCGGATAGTGTACCGCCCTGTTCGGAAACCAAGCTGTCATATCCTTCCGGCAACTGGCGTATAAACTCATCGGCGTTGGCCAACCGGGCGGCGGCTTGGATCTGCGCTTGGCTCGCCCCCGGACGACCAAAAGCGATATTTTCCCGGATGGTGCCGCTAAACAGCAGGGAATCCTGCAGCACCAGGCTGATCTGCTCGCGCAGCGACGCCACTGTGAAATCCCGTATATCCCTGCCATCCAGGCAAACCACACCCTGGGTCGGGTCATAGAACCGCGGAATCAGGCCGGCCAAGGTGCTCTTGCCCGCGCCTGTCGCCCCGACCAAGGCTATTTTTTGTCCCGGCGTAATGACCAGGTTAATGTCCCGCAGAATGGCCCGCCCAGGCTCGTATTCGAAGGAAACGGCATGGAAAGCCAGCGCCCCGTAAAAGCGTGGTGCCACCGACCAGCCCCGGCGCGGGGCTAATTCGCTGCGCACATGCAGCACTTCGGCGATGCGGTCCGCGCCCACGCTGGCCAGACTGAATAAATAAGAAACCCGCGCCAAGGCCCGCACCGGCGCATAAAAACCGGTTACATACGCGAAAAATACGACCACATCCCCGATGGTCATGGCTCCGGTCATGACCAGCCTGGCGCCGTACCACATCACGACCACCAGACTGGCGGCCGCGAGTACATCGACCAGCGGCGCCACCCGGGCCTGATAGCGCACCGCCTTAAGATAGGCCCGCAGGCTGGTGATACTGCGCGTTTCAAAACGTTCATCCTGTTGCTTCTCCTGGGCCAATCCCTGCACGATGCGGATGGAAGCAAAGGTCTCCTGGGCCAGGGCGGCCATCTGACCGGTGCTGCGGCGGGCGTCGCGCGTGGCGGCCTTAATGCGCCGCGTGTACCGAAATACCGTGAATACCAGCAGGGGAGACAACGCCAGCACCGCCAGCGTCATCGGCCAGCTTAACCAGAACATCATGATCAGCATGCCGACAAGCAGAAGGAAATTGCTGCCCAGCATAATCAGCCCCTCGGCAATCATGTCCTGTACCGCCTGGACATCGGAGGTCAGGCGCGTGGTCAGATCACCGGTGTGCTGCCGGCTGTGGAAGCTTAACGACAAACGCTGTAAATGGGCGAAAAGTTGGCGCCGCAACTCAAAAATAAAACGCTGGCCAACGTCGCCCATCACCCGCGTAAAATAATAAGTCAGCAGCCCCGTTAGAATTGCGATTAACAGCGTGGCCACGCACGCTCCGTACAGAATCTCCATCCGGGTGAAGGGGGCGTTGTTGACTAAGGCATGCACCAGTGGCACCCGGCTCGAATGTCGGGTGAGTACGCGATCAATGACCACTTTGAGCGGCCAGGGCCGCAAGACGGTCAGCAGGGCGTCCAGCGTCATCGCCGCCAGGGCCAGACCGAGCAGTTTGCGATGCGGCCGGAACAGGGGAAGAAAATACTTGATCCAGGACCTAAGCGACGCTGGCATCCTGAACACCCCCAACTATCCCCCACGCCTTCCTAGCGATATATACGAGGAAACCATCCACAATGTTTGCAGCGTGCGAAAAATCGGATAAGGTGTGCCGTAGTGCTCTGTCAATCAATATATTTCTGGTGGGCAAAAGAGCCCGGACCCCGCGCTGACGCGTGGGGCTATGAAATACACGCGGTTGTTGTGCCTAGCCCGGAGGTCGCCTGGGCGACTAAACTGCGGCGACGGGTGGCGGCGGGCGAACGGTCTGATCCCCGGAACGGTTAAGGTGTAGCCTCGGAGTTGAAGTATGATGCCAGTCCGCAAGGAACTTCCGGTCGGCCAGGTGATCCTCCGAGTTAAAGCCAGGCGGACAACCCTGGGCGGCTTGGGCGCCCTGCTCTTAATTTTTCTCCGGGCGGCTGGAGGATCCGTGCTCGCCGTCACTCGAACGCCTGCCGGCCCGACCGTATGGGGGCATATCATCGGCGGCCTGACCGCCAAGACGGTCGAACGCCGAGCGGATCAACTTCTGGCCCGCATGACCCTGGCGGAAAAAATTCGGCTCCTGTCGGGCGATCCACATGCGATGTCGACCCAATCGCTCCGAGCGCTGGGTATTCCAAGGGTGACCATGTCCGACGCCTCTTGCGGCATCGTCGAATATGGCCGCTCTACCGCGTATCCGGCATCCATTTGTCTGGCCGCGACCTGGGATCGCGGGTTGGCCCAGGCCGAGGGCCGGGCGATCGCCCATGACGCGCGGGCCCGCGGCGTGGATATCGTATTGGGACCGGGGGTCAACGTGATGTGGGTTCCGCAGGATGGCCGCAATTTCGAGTTTTTAGGGGAGGACCCAGTGCTGACGGCGGACATGGCCGTTAGTTGGATCAGGGGTCTGCAATCCTGCGGCGTCGCCGCCTGCGTGAAACACTTCGCCGGCTACGAAGAAGGCTACGACGCTCCGATAAATAGCATCGTCGATCGGCGGGCCTTGGAAGAAATTTATCTGCCGCCCTTTCGAGCCGCGGTGCGACGTGGCCACGTTTGGTCCATCATGTGCGCCTATTACCGCCTCAACGGCGTGGCCTGCGCTTCCGATCCCTGGTTGTTAACGAAAGTTTTACGCGACCACT
>JAKCCC010000318.1 GCA_021838985.1 Planctomycetota bacterium | reverse complement strand
CGTGCGGCTGTTCATGAACCACGTGCCCAGGGTCACGCCGTAGCCCAGGTAATCCAGCAGCGAGCCGCCACCTTCGCGGCGGCGGTAGAACCAGCGCAGGCCCGGTGGCAGGCTGGCCAGTACATCGGCCCGGGTCGCACCGGCTTGGGCTTGGCCGGGTGCTCCGCCGGCCGGCGACGTGCCCCACGCAACGCCGCTTACCTGGGCGGTCACATTTTTCAGCAGACCGCAGTTGCCATCGTAATAATGGACTTCGATTAACTCACCGATGGCGCCTTCATCAACCAGGCGTTTGGCGGTGACATGGCAGGGATACCATCGGAGCGGCCAGTTGATGACCAGTTGTTGGCCCGTGGCGGCCACCGCGGCGATCATGCGATCCGCTTCGGCCAGCGTGGCGGCGAACGGCTTCTCCATGAATATATGCACCCCATAGGGGGCCACCTTCTCCGTCCATTCGCCGTGCCTGGCCGTGGCGGGGCAAAGCACCACCAGGTTCGGTTTGGTTTTCTCCAAGCAGGCCCGATAGTCGGTAAAGATACGCTCCGCCGGGAGTTTAAGCTTTTCCGCCACAGGCCGCATGCGTTCCGGCCGGTCGTCGCAGACGCCAACCACCTCGGCGTGCGGATGTTCCGCCGCCAGGCTCAGCAATTCGCCCATATGCATGTGGTCGAAATTAATCCCCGCGATGCGCCACGGTTTCTCCATGCACGTACTCCTCGAGGCAACGTTGCACCCGCGCAGCTGGACTTCGCCTCGTTTCCGATCGATATTCGTCCGCGGCCCTCAACGTTGGGCATTTTACCAGAGCGCGCCGCGCCTGGCTGCTGACGAAACAGCGCGGGCCATATTATCATCACCGCCTCCGCGTATACTTTTCAATCGAACGCCTCCCGAGGCGCCGGCGGAACGGTTTGAGACTGAAGTCGCACTGGTCGTGCTTGGTCACCGCTTAACTTTCGGGTACCCCGTCCGGCGCCATTCACCGGGTCGCCGGAGGCGACTCGCTATGGCGACCCGGAGGCCGGTGCTTGGGGTTCGGCGGCGGGTCCGGGGCCCTTTCGCCAACCCGAAATTTATCGTTTGACAACGCACTAGCCGCTCTTCCGGATAGCCAGAGGCAGGCGGATGGCGAGACTCCGCTACGGTTTTATCGAGCCTCCCCGGCCCCGTCACGGGTCGCAAGTCGCTCTTGAATTCGAGATTCATGAAGTCATTTTGACCGGCCCGCACCAAGGCCGCGCGGTCCCGAATGGCCATGACCTCAAGTGGCTGGTCTATTTCCAGAGCGGTATCCCCTGGGGGCCAATTGGATCGACCGCTGGGCTTTACCATTGGCAGCCGATCAACGCAACGCAGCGGTATCCACGGCAATGCAAGCCGGTCCCCTGTGCCGTATGATCTGAACCATGGAGAAAGCCGTGAATTCCAAGCGCGCCCTAACCCGACGGCAATTTGTTTCGACGACTGTCGCCGGGGTAACGCTATGGGGCGCTGCCGGCAAAAGCGCGGCGGCCGCGGTCGCCGCACCGCCGAAATTTCTCACCGTTAATCGTCTGGTTATTAATGGGCGCAACTACGCCACTGAACACGGCTGCGCTGATCTGGACGCCGGCGGAAAGCCGGCCAAGGTGGCCATTGAGTTCACGTTGCACGCCGTCAGCCCGGTGGATATTACGAAGCTTAAAATTAACAGCCAGTGGAACGTTCAGTGGTTTCCCGGCCGCACGACGTACGCGTGGGGGCCGCGCTGCCACTACGATGCCGCGTTCCGCCGGGGAGTCTTCCGTTTTCAGACTCTGCCGCTGGTTCCCCGGGCCTCCTATCAGTTTACGCTCTACGCCGGCCGTATCCTGACGGGGGCTGCCGCCGAACCGGCCTATACGTTTTATATTCGTCCGTACCCGTCCCTCATCGGGGTGGGAACCCAAGCCTTGCCATGCTACAGCCTGCCGGAGCTGCCGCGGAACGGCTTTCTCGAATGGCCGCCGGAGGTCTATAAGGCTATGAGCCGCGATCTGCCGGCCAACACGTCGCTGTACTTTGAAATCCATCCTTCCGCGCCCTTCTGGCCGGCCGACCGGCCAGTGGCGCCGTACTTAAAAATTCAGCTGGTGGAAATCGAGTCGCCGCCCGCCGCCTCCGCGTGGCTGCAGCGTCCGCTTAAAACGCAGGCGGATTTACCTTCTGGCCGTGCAACGTTGATCTACGATGGCACGCAGGGCGGCGCTAAAGAGGGGTATCATGTGGATATTCAACGTTCCGATCGCCATTACACGGTCTGGGTGCGCAAGCCGGCTCCCGGTGGTCCAAGCTATCAAAACGTTCCGTATCTGACCGCGGGGCGGGCCTATTCGCTGCAATTCGAAGTGGCGCATCGACCCTACCTCGGTGTACGTTATGAGGCCACGCGTTTCACCGTTCGGCGGGAGCACGCCGTGCGGCAACTCGACATCACCGCTGATTTCGCCGGATCCCATTTCATCGACTGGCAAGGCGACTGGTTTAACGGCCACCTGCTTGGCGCTGATAATACGCCGAGCCTTCAATATGCGTTCTGGGGCCAGGACTATTTGCTGCAGAAACAGATGCGCGATGCGTATCCCGATCTCTGGCGCACGGTGGTCTATTGTTATCTGACCGGCGAGGGTGGCGGATCGCCCTGGTTCGAGTCCGCGAATCTCTACCGGGATCGCTCGATGCGGCTGGTGGCGAAAGTCTCCCCAATCTCCGCGCAGAAAGCCGTGGTGACGTTAGCGCACTTTACCGGCGCCAAGTATTACCACGATCCCGATTGTGAATCGGATCATTTAAGCGATCACCCCGTGGTGGCCGACGACCATGAGTCCATCTTCCAGCCCGGCGATGTGGTGCTCCTGGAGACCGGCAGTGGCTCGCCTCCTGGGGGAAAATGGATGAAGGCCAAGGTGACGTCTGTGAATCCGACGGAAAACCAGTTGGTCCTCGCGGTGGGAGAACCGATCTGGCCAATCCAGCCGGAAGCGCAAGCCATTGATTTTGCGGCCGTTCTCGGACCGCCCGGTACGGCGCCTACCAGGATCAAAATGGCCGGCGATCTTTCCGCCACTTATCTGCGTCTGCCTAACGGTCGGCCGTTCGTCAATTGGGGCGTCTTGGATTTTAAGTTTGACTTTCTGGTCCACGCGATGGAGATGCGGGTGGCCTTCCAACTCGCCAACCCGTTTTCCTATGCCGGGGACTGCTTTACGGGCGCACCGACCGCGGCCGGCTGGCAATTGGTCAGTGACTGCCAATACTACGTGTCGCGCCACGTGCTGACGCGTTACCACGCCAACTGGGATACCTTCCGCTATGCGATTTACAGCGAGGGCCACTGGAACGGCGAGCAGGGTGTTGGGTATATGGCCCTCTATGACCACTTGGCCGATGGGATCATGCGCGCCTATGAAGAGGTGCTGGACGCCCGGGGTGCCGACTATCAGAAGGTAATCATCGGCCTGGCCGGAGTCCAGCTGGCCTGGGGCATGGAGTCAACGGTACGTGCCGTTGCCGCGCACGCCGTGCCGGCGCCCCTGGAGCAGATCTTTCCCCCCACTGCGCCGAGCGACTCAAGCTTTGGTGATAAATTGCCGCTTCAGCCGGTCGGCAGCAATCCCTTGTATTACTTCACGCCCGAGGAGCGCCGGCGGTTTTACGCCGCTCAGTGGCAATACAACGCCTGTTTTCTCGACGCTCAGGGTAAGCCCCGGGTCGGGCCCACCGACTGGAACAAGCGGGGGCGGCTGACTTCCCGGGCGGTGGCCCGCCTCCAGGCCGAAGGCTGGCCACACAGCCGCTGGTTGCTGGAAAACACCCGTTTCGGCAAAGGCTCTCCGTTCCGCCAGGTCTCCGTGGAGGGCTACGAACTGACGGCGGCGCAATTGGCGGATTGC
>JAKCCC010000317.1 GCA_021838985.1 Planctomycetota bacterium | reverse complement strand
CAAGGGCTATCGGCCGCAGTTTTATTTCCGCACCACGGATGTCACCGGCTCCCTGGATTTGCCGGCCGGAACGGAAATGGTGATGCCGGGCGATAATGTGAAGATCACGGTGGACTTAGGGGAGTGTCCCATTGCCATGGAGCAGGGCGTGCGATTTGCGATCCGCGAAGGCGGCCGCACGGTGGGGGCCGGTGTGGTAACCAAGATCCTCGCCTAAAATAAAAGGGTAAGGCTGCGGCGTGGCCTGGGTTTTGGTGGGGATGGGTCATCGGTTAAGGGAGTCGAGCGTATGGCTCGGGAATGGCATTGGCTGCAGTGCGCTGAAACGAAGGACCTGAATTACCGCATCAATGTCGATCCGAAAGAGATGGACATGAAGAAGGTATTCCGGAAGTTTTCACCGCGCGTGCGCAAACATACGGAACACCGGATCAAGAAAGGCAAATGAGCTTACGACAGTAGCTCAATTGGCAGAGCGCCGGTCTCCAAAACCGGAGGTTGCAGGTTCGACTCCCGCCTGTCGTGTACCAAGCTGGGCGGTGGCGGCATTCGCAGGAATGCCAGCTGGGAAATGGCGAATTTTCCGGGGGAGCAGTATGGCCTCCAACATCTCGATGGCTATCGGGATTGCCGGTTTGACTGCCGCCTGTCGCGGTTAGAGGGGAGGGGCGGTTGGCGATGCGACGTCAAAGCGCCGGGACGGCAAGGCGCGGGATGAACCGCCTATCCGTGAAAGTCAGCAGGACGCATGTTTAGCATTTACAAAAAAGGGCAAGGCAAGTATGTCCGCCTGGGTACGGTGATCGGGGTGGGCATCCTGGTGCTACTGGGAATACAGTGGATTATCGACACTTTTCTGCCCTTGCAGCCAGCGTATGTGAAAGCCTCGGTGGCCCTGGCGGCTGGGTTGGCGGGTGCGTGGCTGTGTTTCTGGGTGGTCAACCGCCCTCGCCACGCGGACTTCATGATTTTGGCCGAAAGCGAAATGAAAAAGGTGGTTTGGCCCACGCCGCCGGCGGTGGTTCGCGCCACGCGCCTGGTGGTCCTTTTAACCTTGGGCATGGCGCTCATGCTCTATTTGGTGGATGCCGGGTTTGTCTGGTTTTTCAAGGCCATCCACGTGATCCGCTAAGCTGCGTGCAACAATATTGGAATCGATTCCGAACCGCCAATGAACACAAATACACGCCAAGAGACGAATTGCCAGTGCCTTTGCCCCGATTGGCGCGTGGAGCTTATCCCGGCGTTCCGGGGCGGATGATATTCTTGGAAATCCGTGCAATCCGTGGTTTTTTGTGGCCTCGTCGCGCGGTGCCGTCTTTGGCGTTAAGTGGTGAAAAATCCGGGCGGGCGCCCCGCGAGGCCCTGTGCGAAATGCGAAAGTGAAACCTTAGCCTATGCCAGCGGAGTTGCAGGTGACAGAATCAACGATGCAGTGGTTTGTGTTGCGGGTGGCGTCGAACCGCGAAGATGAAGTGCGCAAAGCGCTGGAACACAAAGTTAAACTGGAGAATCTGGGGGAAGTTATCGGACGGATTCTGGTGCCGCGGGAGCGCATCAAGCACATCAAAGCGGGCCAGCAGAAAGTGGCGGAGCGCAAGCTCTACCCCGGTTACGTGTTCGTGGAGATGCAGTTACAGCCCGATGGATCCATGGATGACCGGGCTTGGTATCTGTTCAAGGAAATCCAGGGCGTCGGCGACTTCCTCGGCCAGCCCCGCCGCCCCGACCCGTTAAAACCCAAGGACGCGGAAAGAATCGTCACCGAGGCGGAAAAGCCGGAAGCGGGCCCGACAGTCAAGGTGGATTTCCAGAAGGGCGACGAGGTTAAGATCCGGGAAGGCCCCTTTGAGAACTTTGAAGGCCAGGTCGATGAAATTTTCCCGGATAAAGGCCAGGTGCGGGTCATCGTCACCATTTTTGGTCGCGCGACACCCCTGGAACTGGAATATTGGCAGTTGGAAAAGATGCGGTAGGCGGGCGGCGCTCCGCCGCACCGCGAGGAATTGAACCACGATGCGAGACCGGGCTTATGATCTTCTGCACCGGTATTGGCCAGGTGCCGTACCAGCGCCGTCCCGGCGGTCTAAAATGCCGGCGGCTCTGGCGGCGTTCATCCCGCTGGCGGTGATCGGGGCGATTTTATTGTCGGTGCTGCTGATCGCCTTGGCGGCGCTGACCGGGATCGGTCTTCTGGCTCTGGCGCTCAGGCAGCGGTGGCGCCAATGGCGTATGGCGCATCACGCCGACGGCCGGCGCAATGTGCGGGTGATGTCCACGGACCGCCCACCCGATAGTTTGGATGAACCGTGGTAACGGCCGGACCTGCGGTGCGTTAACTATCCCCCAAGATGAGGATCGCGCGATGGCGAAAGTGAAAGAGGTTGTCAAGAAGTTCAAGATGCAGGCCCCCGGTGGAACCGCCACACCGGCGCCGCCGATTGGGCCGGTGTTGGGTGCCAATGGCGTGAATCCGGGTCAATTTATTCAGCGTTTTAACGCCGCCACCGCCGCGCTCAAAGGCAAAGTGGTGGGCGTGGAGGTGACCGTTTACAGCGACCGCAGTTTCGACTTTGTCGTCAAAACGCCGCCCGCTTCGGTGATGATCAAAGACCTCCTGGGGTTGGAAAAAGGATCCGGCGAACCGAATAAGAACAAGGTTGGTAAGCTTACCCAAGCCCAACTGCGCAAATTGGCCCAGGAAAAGTTGCCCGATTTGAACGCCCCCTCGGTGGAGGCGGCCCAGAAAATTCTGGCCGGATCCGCGCGCTCCATGGGCGTGGAAATCGCCGATTGAACCTCGCCTTTTCCACCAACGCTTTTAAACGCACCTCGTTGGACGAGGCCATTGAGACCATCGCCGGCTTAGGTTACGCCGGCGTGGAACTGATGGCCGATGTCCCCCACGCTTATCCGCCCCATATGTCCCCCCAAAGAACCGCCGCAGTCAAGGCAAAAATGAGCGCCCTGCGCCTGGGCGTTTCCAACGTTAACGCCTTCACTCTTTTCGCCCTGGGCGACACCTACCACCCATCCTGGCTGGAGCCGCAGGAAGCTCGGCGCCGACAGCGCCTGGATCATACGCTGCGTTGCATTGAGCTGGCGGCAACGCTGGGCGGAAAAACCATTTCCCTGGAACCGGGCGGCCCCGTGCCGGAGGGGCTGGACCGCAGCGCGGCTCTGGCGCGATACGAGGCAGGTCTACGCGAAATGTTGCCCGCCGCCCGTCAAGCGGCGGTGACGTTGCTGGTGGAGCCTGAACCCGGCCTGCTGCTGGAAACCGCAGCCGATGGCGCCGCGTTTGTGGAACGCGTCGGTCATCCGAATCTGAAAATGAATTTCGACCTGGGCCATTTTTTCTGCGTCGGCGAAGACCCGGCCGTCGTGGTCTGTAGCCACCGGCGCTGGATTGGCCACGTGCATCTGGAAGATATTGCCGCGGACCGGGTGCACCAGCATCTGATTCCAGGCCGGGGCGCGATGGATTTTCCCGCGATTTTCGCCGCCCTCCGCAAGATTGAATACACCGGCTGGATCACCGTGGAACTATATCCATACGAAACCTCCGCCGCCGAGGCGGCCCGGGAGGCCTTTGATTTTCTACAGCGTTTTTTTTAGCCGCAAGCTGCACTGGGCCGAATAGTTTTTACTGATATCAGAATGGATGTTCCAACGCCATTTTGACGCATCTCATTTATCAACAATGAGTGACCCGGCGACACAAGAACGACCTGACGACCCTGTGGTCGCTCTCTCGGCGGTGCGTCTGGCGGCCGGCCAAATAAAAATGTGGTAGGTCGGGAGACCTGCACCACAGAGTGGCGGCCCGCGGCAAAGGCTTGTGGTGCGGACCTCCAGGTCTGCCGGGCAGCTATACTCCGTTTGGCCTGTAATGAGACATTCACTCTACGCGGCTGTTAAG
>JAKCCC010000316.1 GCA_021838985.1 Planctomycetota bacterium | reverse complement strand
AAGGTTGCGGGTTCGACTCCCACCCGGCGCAATGCGAAGAATCCGTTGCCGCCACACCATCTTCCGTGCGGCCAGCCATTCAAGACAGCGTGCTTTTTCCGCTCCTGCGGAGCTGGCGGCGGAGGAATTCAGCGGCGCGGGCAATATCGGCGGCCGGATTTTCGCCGGTCTCGCGCTCAATGGCCAGATAGCCGTCGAAACCGACATCTTCCAGCAGGGCCAGATACCGCGGCCAATCGACCCAGCCTTCGCCTAAGGGAACTTCGCGTGCCACGCCTTGGTCCACCCAAGCGTCTTTCGCGTGGGTATGCACGATGTATCGCCCCAGACGGCGTACCCCTTCGATTGGCTCGAATTCCTCAAACGCGGCCTGTTTTTCGTACGGCTTCGCTGGCTGACCGAACTGCTCAATCCAGTGTGGATCGCTACGGAAAAGCGCCGGATAAAGAATCAAATTTGCGGGATCATAATTCACGCGCAGGGCCGGGCTGTCCACCGTGCGCATCCACTTTTCCACCACGGCCGCCGGCTCCGGCCCGGTTTCAACGGCCAGGCATGCACCCACTTTCTCGCCCTGTCGGGCGATGGCCTCGGCGCAGCGCACGAACGAATCCCAGCGCGGCCCTTCCGGCGGATTCGGCAGTACGCCAACATGATCCTGCCAGATGCGCACGGCCTGGTCGGCCATCAGGTCCGCCGCCATCTCCAGCGCGCGGAAAGCGGCGTCAAGCTGCTCCTGCGCCCGCTCGGCGTTGCCCAGATCCAGTCCGCGACCACAGCCGGAAATCGCCGACAGCGCCAAACCGCGGCGGCGTAAGGCTTCCCGTAGCTGTCGACGACACGGGGCGCCACAGGTCGCCGGGGCGAACGGACCATGGGCGGATACCTGAACGGCGGGAATTTGCAGGCGTTGCACCGTGTCGAGCGCCTGCTCCAATGGTTGCCGCAGGTTGCCCAACATCAGGGAAATTTGCACGGTCTTGGCTCCTATCGCTAACCCACGCGCCCTGCTTACGCCACTTCCACCTGCCGCACGGAAAGCAGGATGACCGCAGCCACGATGGCCAACAGGGCCGCGTAACCATAAGACCATATCCAGGTGGCGCCGCAATAATACAAAAGGCCCATGATCAAATTGGCGAGGAACAGCCCCAGACTGCGCGTGGCGGTTAAGGCGCCCATGCCGGCGCCCGTGCGACCGCGGCGGACAATCAGAGACAAAATGGTTGGCTCCAACGTTTCAATAACCCCCAGGGACAGGCCCATCAGCCCCACCACAGGATAAAACGCCAGCGGGTTGATGTCGGTGGCCCACAACACCGCCAGGCCGGCGGTTCCCACCCCTCCGGCCAGATACCCACCGAGCGCCAACGTTTTAACCGACCCCTTGATGGATCGACCGATGTACAAACCGGTCAACGCGGAAATCCCGAAAAACACCACATAGGCCAGCACCGCCATCGGGCGGCTATGCCAGCGCTGATAGACGGTCAGAATGGGGAAGCCGAAACTAAAGGAGCTGAAGCCATATAAAGCTGTCGCCAATAACAGCCGACGATAGAGCGAGCGATGCTCCGGTAAGGTTTCCGGTTTCTGGTTTCCAGTTGGTGGTTCCCGCAATGCCCCAGCGCTCTGGTGCTCCCGGGCGGATTGACCCGCACCCTTTGGTTTTTCTTCCGCCTTCAATTCCGGGGCCTGGCCGCGCGTGAAGGCCAGAATGAGACTGGAAACCAGAAGCGGCACAATAGTGATAAGAAAAATATTTCTTAGCGGCGTGCTGGCCCAAAGTAAGAGCATCGTCACGGTCGCCGCCAAGAATCCTCCACCGATGTCCAAGGCGTGCAAAAAACCGAAGGCCCGCCCGCGATTTTCAGCGCTGGCGGCCTGGCTCATCATGGCACGGCGAGGCGGGGAACGGAAATTACGCGCCCACCATCCGCCGCTGAATAGAGCAATCGCGGCGGCGGGAGCCGCCGCCAGACCAGACAGCGACAGCAGCGGGATTAACAGATTTCCACCGAGGGCCACTGGCTTGTGCCCCCAGCGGTCCCCCAGCTTACCGCCCAAGACGCCGAAAAACGCTCCCGGCCCGTAACTGATGGCGGTGGCTACGGCGAACAACCAGATGGGCGCATGCAGCGTTATCACCAGGAACAATGGAAAAATCGCCAGCACGGCCTGGTAGCCCAAGTCGGCACAACAGGCGGAGAAAGAGATCAGCAAGACTTGGCGCGTCAGCCAGGAAACCTCGGTGGAAGCAGGGGTGGCCGTTGGGGTCATCGGCAGCATTGTATAGCAAGCGGAGTTCGATACAAGCGCCGTTACAATCCCCCGCGCAAGGGTTGCTTGCGGATCACCGGTTTCGGTTTAGGCGAAGCCGGCGTTCCGACCGGCGGTGGCGCTGCGGCAGCAGCCGCGTCGCGCTGCCATTGCGCTATCGACAAACTGATGCGTTTCCGTTCCACATCGATACCAAGCACCTTGGCCTGCACCTCTTGTTCCACTTTCACCGCCTCGCGCGGATGGCCCAGCCGCTTCGTGGCCAACTCGGACACATGCACCATCCCCTCCACGCCCGGGGACAATTCCACAAACGCGCCAAAATCCATCAATTTGGTTACTTTTCCCGTTACCGTGGCGCCGACGGGAAAATCTTCCGCCGCCGTCGACCATGGGTCTGGGTGCAACTGTTTAAGTCCCAGCGAGACACGCTGTTTTTCACGATCAATCCCCAACACCATGACCTGGATTTTGTCGCCCGTTTTGACGATTTTTCCCGGGTCCGTCACGCGGGTATAGCTCATGGCCGAAACATGCAACAACCCCTCCACGCCTCCAATGTCCACAAACGCCCCGTAGGGTTGCACGCGGGTGACAACGCCTTCACAAATCTGACCCGTGGCCAATTGGGCCCAGGTTTTCTCCCGCAGTTGTTCAATGGCCTCCTGAAGAATAACCCGCCGACTCACCACCAGGCGGCGAGCGGAGCGGTCCAGTTGAATCACCTGGCACTGCACTTTCTGCCCCAGCAGGGCGTTGAGATTCTCCGTGAACTTCACGTCCACTTGGCCCGCCGGCATAAAAGCGCGGATGTTGTTGATTTTTACCTCCAACCCCCCGCGATTAGACGCCGTGACCATTCCTTCGACCACGTCGCCTTCGTGCAATTCCTCCCACCCACCATGATTCACCGCCCCGCGCCGCGAAAGCCGCACCAGACCTTCGCGTTCGTCATATCCGCAGTAGATAAATTCATATTCCTGCCCCGGGGCGACAGGCGCGGCCTCCGTGCCGGAATCGGCAGTCTGAAATTGCTCCAGCGGCACGATGCCTTGCGCTTTACCGCCCAAATCCACAAAAACATTATCGTTCTGGATCGCCACCACCGTCCCGCGCCGAACGCGGTCATCGGACGGCTCCGCGGCAACGGCGGATTCTGGCGCCGCCGGCCGTCCGCCACGCACGGGGCGGCTGGAATCCAAGGCCTGGCCGGGTCGCGCCTCCGCTGGATTGGCCATCCGCTCCAGCAATTCCTCCATGGATAATCCTTCCATGGCGGCGGCTACAGCCTGTTCGATACCCGGATCCTGGCGATTCGGTCGCAGCGCCTCTCCACTGCCGGTGGACTGAAATTCTAAAGTCATTTAGCTATCCCTGATTCAACTTCACGCGTTCTTCTGAACCGGCCTCGAAAATAACCCGGTTATACTCTGCCTAGCCCGGGGCGGGAATCCCGATGCCATCGGGACTCGGATGGCCGTCGCAACCCCATCATATTTTCATCTCTCCGGGTGCCGCAACGTTCCAGGTTCAGCTATTCCATTTTAGCGTCCAACACCTCGATGATGAACCGTTCCAGATTCCGCCTCGGATCACCCAGACTACTTTTCGCGGCCAGATCGGCGGAAAGCAGTGCTGCGGCGGCGCGG
>JAKCCC010000315.1 GCA_021838985.1 Planctomycetota bacterium | reverse complement strand
CGGTACCGGCGCGGTAGAATTTTGCGTTCCTAAAAGGAGGCTGATGATGAAAAAGTTGATCCGGCGAGCATCCGAAATTCCAGTGCTCGGTAAGAACAGTGGTGGTCTACTTAAGCGCCTGACGTCCGAGACCCTACTGCCGCGCTTCCGGCGCGAAATTGATGACGCCCTTGATCGGATGTGGCGAAAGCTTTCGTCCCACGGGTTCGGCCCTAGCCGGCCCTGGCCGGCGGTGGATATCGGCGAAGACGGGGAGGCTTTTCACGTCCACGTCGATGCGCCGGGCGTGGACCCGAAAAATATGGAGGTGGAGATCTCCGGTAATATGCTGACCATCCGCGGATCACGACAAAGCGAATTTAGTGAAAAAAAAGGCGGATTGCAGCGACGCGAGCGAGTGGCAGGAAGTTTCTATCGAAGCATCGGGCTGCCGACCTATGTGGATGCTTCGAAGGTCCAAGCCCGGTACAACGATGGTGTGTTGAGCATACAAATTCCCAAGCTGCCGGGCAAAGGACCTAAACGGATTGCCATCACCACTTAGACGGAAGCTTCGCCGCCTGTGCCAAGCTTTCAATTCCGTCAAAGCGGCGTTTTCGTGGTGCTCCAGGCAGGCTGTTGGCGCGAAGGCTGGGGTTTATCCGCGATCCCACGCCTTATTGCGCGGCACGGCACGATTGTTTTTGCGGCGCTGGACCGCTCCGCTTGCGAACGGAGCATTCGTCAGTGGCTTCAATAGCAGCTGTGCCCGGTGGATTGATAGGCCGTCAGTATCGACAGCAAGAAGTTGCCGGGGACGCAGGGGCGACAAGTCCCGGGGCTCCGCCTGTCAGTGGCCTATGCCCATGAACTCGGGACGGGCTTTGATCAGATTCCGGCAGTCAGTCACACCAACGAGCAGAAGACGGCAGAGATCCCGCGCTGCCCGGGACCGCGACCGTCCCCCCCACCGCACTGACTCGGCATTCCTACTTCGCTCGATTTCTGTCACTTTTCAGGAGCGTAAGCGGTCGAATCCTCCGGAAATTGCGATTTCGGCGCAGGTTTTTGCACCCTCCGTATTCTCCGCGGGTGTATACAAGCTCCGCGCGCTCTTAAAAAGCCCGTGAAATGACGCTTTGCGGTGCCGCTAAAAATGGCGATAGGTGAGCTTAGGTCCAGCGCACTATTTGTATGCCTCCGGCGCCCCGTGGGCTATGGAAGTCCGGCGCTCTTGTAGGTTCCAGGAATAGACGCATTGGCCGGAAATAGCGCCTACCTACTCTCTTGCCGGCCAGACGACGCACCGGCTTTCGTCACGCACGGTTGACTACGCCGCGCCGTTCGCTGCCGCTATACTGATGGGTATGATCCATCATCCGGATAATATCGTCTGCCAATGCTTCCACGTGTCCTGGCGCAAGATCGAAACCTTCTGCCGCGTTGAACGGCCGCGTACGGCGTCGGCCATCTCGGAATGCTTTTCCGCCGGTTGTGGCTGTGGCAGCTGTCGGCCCGTATTAGAGGAAATACACCGGCGGATTTGCGGTGGGTGTGCGGAGCAAGCGGCAGGGCGCAGAGACGAAAACGCCAGCGCGGGGGAGACGCCCGCGCCCTGCGAAAGCGTGGGGCAAACCTAAGCGGCGCAGGTGGATGAACGCACAATGACCGATCCAACCGATCCAGCCCCCATGGTTGAGCTGCTGCGGATCCTGCGCCGGCATGAACGGCGGCAATTCGGGCGGATTACGGTGGCGCTCGTGTTGGGAAGTATCGGAGCGGTGCTCAGTCCGCTGCTGCTGGTCGTGGTGGCGGCGCTGTTCCTGTTTTATTTTGTGATGGAAGCCATCCTGTTGTCCACCGTGGGCAGTGTTTACGCCATCGCAACGGGCTTGACCATCGGCCTGACGGTGCTCTACTTTGTGGGGTTGGTCATATCCCTGCGGAAAGAATGGGTTACACATCGCCATTTTCTGGGATTAAGCGAAAAGCGGCCCCCGGAAGGCGTGCGCCCCCCCGCCATCACCGGCCCGGAATTTTATATTTCCCTGTCTCCCGATTTAATCGAAGATGACGTGCCGCCATCGTGGGCGCTGCGGCTGCCGACATTCTGGGCGTCAATCATCATCAAGGCGTGGCTGGACCGGAGCATTTATTATGCTGTCACGTCGGCGGATCGATACCAAGCCGCGCAAATTCTCTGGAAACTCGCGGGCGAGGCTTATCCGCCCTCTCTGGAAGAACTGGGGTTCCCGAAGGACAGCATGCCCAGGATATTTCTGCCTCTGTGCTACCTGCTGGTGCTGGACATTATCAACCTCAACGAACTTTGGACCAAGGCTTGGGTGAACGAATACTTCCGGCCGCGCCTACCGCGGCCGCCGCGACCAGCGCAGCCACCGCAGCCGCCGCAACCCCAACCCGACACCGCCGGCCCGGCGCTTGAGCGCTGACCTCGCACCGTTCTGAAACGGCGGACGGCGCGCATGGCCCGGAGGTCGCCGCGGGCGCCTAAAACTACGGCGACGGGTCCGAAGGCCTCCGTGGCAGCCACGCCCGCTCTTATCTGCCGCTATCCATCGGGACTATCGGGAGGGCGACGAATATTTTTATACCCCCTGGACGTCCGCGGGGCGAGAGAGACAGCGCGGACACACCGGAGATCGAGCCTATCTTTATGGTGGCGTACTTGCCGGTAACGCAGCGCCACCAGCGCGTTGTGGCGCTTTTACCGCCGGCGCCACGACGTGCGTTCGCTGCTGCAACTGCCTGGCTTCGGCCAAGGCTGCGGCGGCCTGGTGCCGGTGTCCGAGGCTGCGCAGGGCCGCTGCCCAGCCCCGATACGCCAAGGCGCGGTTGGCGACGGCCGCGGCCGGGGTTAATTGCAACGCCCGGCGGAACTGCTGCGCCGCGGCGCCGGGTTGGCCATGAGCCAACAGACCTTCGCCATAGAGGAAATGCGCGTAGGCCCAGCGCGGGGCCGCTTGCAGCGTTCGCCGGTAGCACGCTGAGGCTTGGCGCCATTGGTTGAGCCTTTCCAGCGTGAACGCCAGGGCGCACAGGGCCTGGCGATTGGCCGGGTGACCATGCAGCACCAGGCGGTACTCCGTGGCCGCCGCGTAGTATTTTCGCCGCCGGGCCAGACTGTTGGCCAGGGCCAGGTGCAGGCGCTCCGATTCGGGAAAGCGCCGCAGCCCTGCGCGCAGATCCTGCAACGCCATGGCACTGTCGCCCAAGGCGGTCATAGCAGCCGCCTGGCCGGCGTAGGCGGACGGAGTGCGTGGGCCGATCTGTCGCATCCGCCGAAATTGCTGCTGGGCCGCCTGCCTTTGGCCGAGCCGCCAAAGGCAGGCACCGTAGCTGTAGCGCGCCCGCAGCCAACGGGGGGCCGCCCGGATCGCCCGTCGGTAATAAAGCAGCGCCGCAGACCGTTTTCCCAACCGCTCCCACGCGGCGGCGAGATCGTATAACGCCGCGGCTCCGTCCGGCTGGTAGCGCACTGCCAAAAGGTAATGTTTTAGCGCGGCCCGTGGGTGATGCTGCCCTGTCAGCGCATTGGCCAGAGCCAACTCCAACGCGGCGGAATGAGCAAACCGTCGTAATCCCCATTGCAGGTCGGCCAGCGCCTGCGGCCCGTCACCTAAGCGTTCATGGCTATGGGCAATGAGGATCAGCGCACGCGGCGACAGCGGCCCCATGCGAAGAAACACCGCCTGGGCCGTCCGCGAGCGCCCCAACCGGCGCAGGGTCACCGCCAGGTTGTAATAGGCGCTCGGGGTGTACGGGCGGTAACGGATCGCCAGCAGATAGTGACGCACCGCACTTTGCTCGGCGCGGCGAAGCTGCGCTGCCGACGGCTGCCTACCACCGACCGCCATGAGCTGCTGCGGAGCGAAGGCTAACACATCCGCCCAGGCTTCCTGCAGCGCGCCGGCGCCGGGAAATTCCCGCA
>JAKCCC010000314.1 GCA_021838985.1 Planctomycetota bacterium | reverse complement strand
CAATGAAAAGGCGGCAGGTCGGGAGACCTGCACCACAAGCTGCAGACCTGCGGCACATGCTTGCTTGTGGTGCAGACCTCCAGGCCTGCCAAGTTTGTGGTGCAGACCTCCAGGTTTTCCGGACAGCCATACTCCGCTTCGCCTGTAATGAGACATTTACTCTACGCGGCTGTTAATGGAATATCTGATTCGGTATTATGGCCGGACAATCAGCATTTTTCCGCAGCTTTCGCTCCCTATACTGTACCGGCAGAGGCCGCGTCGAGTATCAACGAAAAGACGGCAGGTCGGGAGACCTGCACCACAAGAATGTATCGCCAAGGGTCGCGTTGAGTATCAACGAAAAGACGCCAGGTCAGGAGACCTGCACCACAAGAATGTACCGTCAGAGGCCGCGTTGAGTATATACTGAAGGTGACAGAACGGCTTCGGACACTCGTGCTCGCCAATATTCTTTACGACCTTGGTCTGAGCGACGAGGCCGTCTCAAGAGGCAGTGGTCGGAAATCAGGCTTTCTCTATGGTTTCTGCACGAGCCGCTGGCGTTGTGAAAATAAACCGGAGCGTGAAAATAGCCGCAGCTCCAAGGCCGCCGTGGGCCTACCCATCAACCCGCCGGCTCGGATCATTCCGCGGAGGTTTGCCTGCGCGGATACTCCTGAGCCTGGGCGCCGCGCTAGCCGTAGGCGGATGCGCCGGCATGCCCCAGGCCACGTGGCCCTCGCCACCATCGCTGGAGGCCTTTCAGGTCCCAGCGCACGGGCGGGCGGCGCCGGCGGGTGAAGGCTCGCCGGATCGGTTCGACTTGGGATTCCTCGCCAGTTCCCCGCGCTGGAAGGTCGCGCCGCGGCGACTGGGCGGCGGCCTGTTTGCGCCGTGGGCGACAGCAACGCCGGATGGCCGTCACGGCTGGACCTTAAGGCAAGTGCGGCAGGCCATGCTTGCACCGCCGGCCGGGGCGGCCGGCGCCAGCCGGCGGCACCGGTTCATCGATCATCCGGATAACCAGACCCTTCGCCTTTACGTCGCGGCGCGTCTGCGGTTGCAGCAGGGCCTTTGGGGCGCGGCGGAAGCGGCGCTCCGCGCGGCCTGTCGGCGCGATCCCAACTCCGTTGCGGCGTTGCGCCTGTTGGCGCGAACTTACCTGACCGAAGGAAAAGTGGCCCTCGCCGCAGACCGTTTGCAGCAGGCGCGGCGGCTGGATCCCTGGTCCGTGCGCACCAACTTTCTACGCGGCGAGTTGTATTGTTTCCAAGGCCAGTGGCAACGGGGATTACGAGCCTTGTTGCGAGCGCAGACCCCGGGGCGGACCGGCCCTGTCCACTCCGGAGCGGCGGGGCCTAGAATCCCCCGACGGCGGGTCGCTCCTGGCGTGCGGAACGTCGACGAGTCGCCTGGCTACCCGCCGCCCGCGCCGGCTTGGAAGGGGCGCCGGGCTGGCCGCGGCGGTTCACCGCTGGCGCCGCTGCTGGAGGTGCAACTCGCCCGAGCTTTACAGAACACCGGTTATTATCGCGCTGCCGCCGATGAATACCGGCGATTCCTGCGCCACCTGCTTGTAGAGCCGGCCAGCTATCGCTCCAATCGAGCCATCCAATGGCTCGCCCGTCACCGCGGCGTGCTGGAGTTGTTGGCCGCGGAAAATGCCCGTCTGGGCGGTGAACCTGCTTTGGCGCTGCACGACTATCAACAAGCTCGGCGCCGTGGCCTAGATTCACCGTTCCTGCGCTGCCGCATCGTCGAAATGCAGACCGTTCTGGGCCGCTTTTCAACCGCCCTGGCGGGCGCCGTACAACTCGCTTTCACCAACGGCCTTTCGCCCGGATCCTTGCAGCTGGTGCAATGGACGGCCCAGGCCGCCGGAGGCCGACCGCGCCTGGAACAAGGTTTGCGATCGATGGTTGCGACCGATCCGGCCGCCCAGCGCGTACTGGTCGCGATCGAACAAACCCGGGGGCAGTGCGAGCGAAGTTTTTACGACCTGGCGGCATATCTGCGCCGCCAACCGGGCGACCGTGCGGCCCTTCTGGAGTTTATGGCCCTGGCCCGGCAGAGCCATACCCTGGGACCGGCATTCAGGCTGCTGATTTACGCCGGGGCAACCGGTGCGCTGCCATCCGGAGAAATCAAGAAAGATCTTTTGGTGTTGCTGGGGCCGGAACCGCAGCGCCGCGAACTGGCCGTGTTAGAGCATGAAAATGAAATGGCGGCAGCGCCTGGTCGGCCGCCCGTCGCCAGCGCTGCTTCTAGAGCCGGCACGACACCGGGGACTGCACGCCGCACACCGCCCATTACCACCGGCGTCCGACGCAGCGACACCGTGCCAACCGCCACGGCGCTTCAACGCCGACAGGGAGGCACGGCACGAAGGCCTTCCTACGCCCTATGCTCGCTAGCGTGGCGGGATTATCTGCTGGCAGTGGCCGCACGGGCGTGTGGCGATCCAGGCGCGACATTGTACTATTGTCGGAAAGGTCGGCAAAAGGCGCCGGCCTTCCGTCCGATTTATCGTCTGTACCTTCACGAGCTGCTGCGGATACGCGATTTTCAAGCCGCGCTGGCCTTGGTGAAAAGCCGGGTTCCCTCGGCCGCCACCCTGCCGGGTCAAGGCGCCACGGTTTTTGCCGCCAGCGCCACCGCCGCTTGGGCCGCACCGCAGGTGGCGCGTCCCGGGCCGGAGGCTGCCGGACGGGCGGCACGACACCGGCTTGAAGATTTGATTTCGGTGTATGTGGCCCAAGGTCGCCTGGATGCGGCTTTGCGTGACGCTAAGTTGGGAATGCGGTGGTTCGGCGGCGATCCCCATCTGGCCTGGCTGGCGGTGAAACTTTACGCCCGGCGTGGTCAGCGCCATCGGGAAGGCCAAGCTCTGTACCGGCTGCTGCGCCGCGATCCGTTGTTTCGACCCGCCTGGCGTGCCGCCGTGGCTTGGGCCATCCGAACGCATCGCCTGGCCTGGCTGCAGCGGCTCCGCCAGGCCTTACCGGCGTATGCCGCGGCCAGGCCATATGACCTTGTTCTGCAGGCGATTATCGCCGCCCGGAGCGGCCAACTCGCGCCGGCACGCGCCATTTTGCGCCAGGCCCAGCGGGCTTACCCGACCCATCGCCAGGTAATCCTTATCCGTTGGGCGTCGGAGGTGGCGCGGAACCATTTTTCGGCCGCGCAGCGCGTGCTGCGGAGCGCCCGTCTGGCGAATCCTGACAGTTGGCAGCTGGTTCAGGCTTTGGCCGATACCTGGCGGTTGATGAAACAGCCGCACGCCGCTTTGCATCTGTTGGCGGAATTTGCCGCCCGTCGGCCGCGTTCAGCGCACCGGCAGCTGCTGTATCTCCACGCCCTGCTGGCTTGGCGGCGTTTAAAACTGGCCCGGGCCGTGCTGACGTGGCTGCAAGATCGTGACGGCGCCAAGCCCTGGATTTTGCGGGCTTGGGGGGAATATTGGGCCGCCGTTAAACAGCCGAAGCGGGTCTTGGCGATTTATCAGCAACTGGCCCGGCGGCGCTTCCCGCGCCAGGCCGATCTGCTGGCGCTAAGCGATTGGCAATTGGAGCTGGGGCAAACCCGTGCCTACGTGGCCACCTGTCGACGAATTCTGACCCAAAGCCCCTACAATGCCGAAATTAACAACAATTTGGGCTATTGGTGGGCCAACCATGACCGGCATTTGGCGCAAGCCCAAGCCATGATTCAGCGCGCTGTGGACAGTTACCCCAAGGAATCGGCGTTTCGCGACTCTCTGGGCTGGGTTCTGCTCCAACGCGGACATCCCCATCGGGCGTTAAAGCAACTGGAGGTCGCGGTGCGTCTGCCCGGATGGGAAAATCCTTTCGGCTTGGATCATCTGGGGTTGGTGCTCGACCGGTTGGGCCGGGACGCGGCGGCGGTGCGGGTCTGGCGGCTCGCCCTGGCGCAACTGCCGACCAGGGGCCAACTGCCAC
>JAKCCC010000313.1 GCA_021838985.1 Planctomycetota bacterium | reverse complement strand
TCACACTGATCGGGACCGCCGGCACCGGCAAAACCCTGTTGGCCCTCGCCGCCGGTATGACCAAGTGTTTCAACGAACAACGCTACGAACGGTTGCTGGTGGCCCGGCCCATTATGCCGCTGGGTAAAGACTTGGGCTTTTTGCCCGGTCCGAAGGAAGAGAAACTCGCGGCCTGGATGCAGCCGATCTTCGATAATCTGGAATTTCTGTTGGTGGACCGCCGCATCCACAGTGGGGAAACGACCAACGTGGAGGCCAAACTGAAAAGCTTGATTGACGGGGGCAAAGTCGTGCTGGAAGCCCTGACTTACATCCGCGGGCGCAGCATTCCCCATCAGTTCATGATCGTCGATGAGGCGCAAAATCTCACGCCGCACGAGATCAAGACCATCGCCAGCCGGGTGGGCGAAGGAACCAAGATTGTTCTGACCGGCGATGCTGAACAGATCGACAATCCCTACCTCGATGCGAATTCCAACGGCCTGTCGTTCACGATCGAAAAACTCAAAGGTTCCGACCTGGTCGGCCATATCACGCTGGAACGCCCCGAACGCAGCAGCCTCGCCAGCCTGGTCGTCAAAGAACTGTAGGCTCTGACCTGAACCGGGCCACGTCGCGCCCGCCCTCATAGTCCAGAGGTCGCCATAGGCGGTTGAACGGCGCGACGGGTCCAGGCGCCTCCGTGGCCGCCAACCCCGCCGTGCAGGTTAGTCGCCCCCGGCGACCCTGGCGCTATCCCACAACCCGCTCCGCCCCAATGCACGGCGGATTGGCCAGCGGCAACCCGGTGTGATAGTCTGTGGGCCGGATGCCAAAAGCCCAGGAGCGAACACCGATCGAAGCCGCGCTGCGGCGAGAAACCGCTAACGGACCGCCTGGCCCGTTGCTGGAGGTGGAGAATCTACGGGTCTACTTTCCCAGCTCCACCGGGCTGTTTCACTCGGCCCGCAACTATGTCCGGGCGGTGGATGGCGTTTCCCTGACCGTCGCGGACGGTGAAACCCTCGGGTTGGTTGGTGAATCCGGCTGCGGTAAAACCACCGTCGGACGCGCCATCCTGCGTCTGCTGCCGCGCGGCAGCGCCGCCATTTCCGGATCCGTGCGTTTTGCCGGCCAGGATGTTTACGCCCTTCGGCGTCGTCCCCTGCGAGCGCTGCGCCGCCACATGCAGATCATTTTCCAGGATCCCGCCGGCTCGCTGAATCCACGCTTAACCGTTGGCGCCATGATTGGCGAGCCGATCTTGGTGCACCGCCTGGCGCGGCGCGATCAGCTTGCGGACCGGGTGGCGGAGTTGCTGCGCCGGGTCGGGTTCTCCGCCGATGCCGCGGAGCGCTATCCGCATGAATTTTCCGGCGGGCAAAAGCAGCGCATCGGAATCGCGCGGGCCTTGGCGCTGAACCCCCGGCTGATCATTTGTGATGAGCCGGTATCAGCCTTGGATGTCTCCATTCAGGGGCAGGTGTTGAATCTGCTGGCCGAACTGCAGGCCGCTCTACGCCTGTCTTATCTGTTTATCGCGCATAATCTGGCGGTGGTGGAGCATGTCTCCGATCGCATTGCGGTGATGTATCTCGGCCGGATCATGGAAGTCGGTCCAGCCACGACCGTCGTGCGCCAGCCTAAACATCCTTACACCGAGGCCTTGCTTTCCGCGGTGCCGCAGCCGGAACCACGCCGTCAGGAAGAGCGCCTCGCGCTGCGCGGGGAGGTGCCCAGTCCGGCCCATCCACCGTCCGGTTGCGCCTTTCATCCCCGTTGCCCCTTGGCCCAGCCACGCTGTCGCCAGGAAAGGCCGCCTTTGGAACCCAAGGGTGGCGATTCCACGCATCTGGCGGCCTGTTGGGAAACGCACTAAAAAGTAAAAACGCGCCAAACCAGCAGCGCCTCGGAGTCCATTATATGTGACTTTGTACATGTGTTTTAGTGTTTACCCGTTCTTTTATAGCCACGGATATTCTAGTCTTTTGCGTGACCCCAAACACTTTGCTACCGTGCGTTTTCAACCCGCCGCCCGCGACTTCCACGCGCCCGCGTACGGGTAGTTGAATCTCCACCGGCATTGTTTTCGGCAGTGCCAGGTCGAGCCTGAACGCCTCGCGACGGCGCTCCCAGCGGCAGGTTATCGGGCCATGCGGCGATGGCACGCGGCCCTGGGCCCAGCGCAGATTTCCCGGCTGCGGCGCGACCAGCACCTTGGCAAACCCCGGCGCCGCCGGGCGAACGCCCAGGCTATAGGCCGAAAGAAAATAAGTGGGCGCGGCGCTCCAGCCATGGCAATGGCTGCGCGTCTGGCGCTCCGCGTCGGGATAATACATTTCCCAGAAGGTGCTGGCGCCGGCGTCAATCTGGATGCCCCAGTAATCACGGAGGGCCTGCAGCATGGCCTCAGGCCGGCCTTCCAACACGAATCCCTCCAGGGCGAAGAACATGAAAAAAGGGCTGCCGGCTTTCACAAACCCCTTGGGCGGCTGCCGCATTATCGCCCGGGTGCGGATCTTCCGGCGGCCCTGCGCTACGCCAGATATATACGCGGCGGTCTGGGTCTGCTGGCTGAAAACCTTGCTTTTCTTACCATTGGCGTGCAGGCAGTCCACATAAGCGCTCTGCTTTTGATCCCACAGGTAGCGGTTAATCGCTTGCGCCAGCTGATCGGCCAACGCCCGCCAACGCCGGGCCGGGGCGGCGTGCCCCACCGCCACAGCCAGCATGGCCGCCTGGCGCAGCCCCAACACCGCCAGGCAATTCTGGTGGGTCACCACGCCCAGCGTCGGCGTATCCATCGGCGCCCAGTCGAACATATTCCAGGCTTCAATTTCAAAAAGCCCCTGCGCGTTGATGTGGCGGCGGATACCGGCGACCTGGCGCTCCAAAAAGCCCAGGGCTTCTTGGGCAAAAGCCTGCTCGCCGGTGAGCCAATAATGTTCCTGGGCCCAGCGCATCCACAGAAAACTCCAGGCGGGAAGAATGTTTTGCCAGGCGCTGGGCACGTGGCTCTCCACAATGTCGCTGCGCTCCAGACTTCGCCCCACCTGGATCCAGCTATGCCGGCTCAGGCGGGCATCGCCATTCACGGTCAGGTCCACCAGCGCCTCGTTGCGGGCGTCGCCCACCCAATGCGTTTGCTCATAGGTGGGGCAATCGGTGTAGGTATCCTCGCTGCAGCAACGCACGCTGGCGGCGCCGACATGCCAGATGCGCTCCAGCAACGGATCGGAACAGGAAAAATCTCCATCCTGTCGCTGCGGATAGGTGCACTCCAGCAGACCGATCCGCCGGATCGCCACAGGCCGCTGGAAATTCCGAAAGGTAAACCAGCTGTAACGGAATCCCCGCCGCACGAAGGTCCGGTATTGCTGCGGGCCTTCGCGGCAGACGTAGCGAAAGCTGTTGTTCATCCCCTCACAAAGATTTTTCCGTCCGTCCTGCTGAATAAATTCAAAATTCTGATTATCCACAATCGTGCCGGCCGGAGCATCAATCTCCAAAGTATGAAATCCGATGATCTCCCGTCCAAAGTCCAGCAGCACGCGCACGTCGCCCGCGGCGGACGGGTAGATCACGGTGACCTCGGGGTTGTCGAACAACAGGGCCTGCGGTGATTCGACCTGCGGCGTTGCGTGCGCCACGGGACGATCGCTGGCGGTTATCGCCATGATGTCGTCGGCCATCATATCCGGCGTAAGCGGTCGCGCCGGTATGCCCCGCAGCTCGGCTCCATCCAGCGCCGCCAACGCCCAGAGCCGCTCCAGGGCCGCCGGCGTCGCCTCCGGCGCCGCTTCAGCCATTAGTCGCGGTGAAGTTTCGCCCGGCGGCCGCGGCGTCGCGCACGGCCCGATCGCCAGCCATGGCCGAGAAGCATGCTCGGCGTCGGTGCTTTCTCCGGGTCGTTTAAAAACCACCGGTTGCTTCGTCCATACGCTGATCTGCGCGCCGATTCGATGGCCGTC
>JAKCCC010000312.1 GCA_021838985.1 Planctomycetota bacterium | reverse complement strand
ACCGTGGTGCTGCTGGCCGCCTGTTCCAAAAGCGCTACCGGGCCGCCCGCAGCACCTCCAGCCTTGGTGAAAATTGCCGTGGTGCGGTCGGAAAATGTGCCAATTGAGCTGCGCAATATCGGCGTGGTGCAGCCGGTGGCATCCGTAACTTTACAGTCGCAAGTGGACGGCGTCGTAAAGGACGTGTTGGTGCAACCGGGTCAGCGCGTTAAAAAAGGGCAGATTTTGTTCCAGCTTGATGCTCGCCCCTTCCAAGCCGCTCTGGCCCAAGCCCAAGCGAATGTCATGGTGGACCAAGCGCGGGTGGGGCAATGCCAGGCGGCCTGCACCACCGCGGCTGCCAACTGGCAGCGGGCGAAGAAGCTCGGCACCAGCGGTGGGGCTTTGTCCATTACCCAATATGATGCTTATCACTCCAGCTACCAACAGGCCCAATACACCCTCGCCGCCCAGGTCGCCCAAGTGCAAGCCGACCGTGCCGTCGTCCAGAACGACCGCGTGCAGCTTGGCTATTGCACGATTCGTGCACCGATGGATGGCAAAGCAGGTACTTTGCAGGCCTTCGCCGGTACCAGCGTCAAAACCGCCTCCACCAATCTGTTGGTCATTAACCAACTGCAGCCGATTTATGTCTCCTTCTCCCTGCCGCAGATGGATCTGCCGCAAATCCGCCAGGCTCGGTTAACAAACGCCAAACTGCCGGTGTATGCCCGCCCGGCTGGAGCGCCGAAGCCGCGGTTGAAAGGCTACCTGAGCTTTATTGACAACACCCTCAATGCGGCCACCGGCTCCATTCAACTGATGGGCACTTTCGCTAATCTCCGGCAGCGGCTTTGGCCCAGTGAGTTCGTCAACGTCACGCTGCAGGTGGGCGTGATACCGCATGCCTTGGTCGTGCCGGAGCAGGCCGTGCAGACCGGCCAAAATGGCAACTTCCTCTTCGTGCTGCGCAAAAACGTCGCGGCAATCCAACCCGTCACGAAGGCGTTTACCTACCACTCTCTGGCGGTCATCACCAAGGGTCTGCGGACGGGCGACGAGGTTATCACCGATGGCCAGGTGAACGTCATTCCAGGCAAAGCCGTGCGGATCGTCAAGACGAGCCTTGTCGCCCCGCTCGCATATAGCCCCCGGCTTGCCGGGGGTGGTGTCTCCGGCGGCGCCTCAACCGCCCCTATGCGCCCCCGACGCAGCCATAATCCGCCCTTTTCAGAACAGTCCAACCCACCCATGCCCACCAAGGCGCAGCCGTGAATATATCTGAAATATTCATCCGCCGGCCCGTGGCCACCACCTTGCTCATGGCCACACTGGTGATTTTTGGTCTCATGGCCTATTTCCAATTGCCGGTCAGCGATCTGCCGGATGTGGCCCGCCCCACCATTGTCGTCAACGCCGCCTTGCCGGGAGCCAATCCCTCCACGATGGCTTCTTCCGTCGCCACGCCGCTGGAAAAACAGTTCACCCAGATCGCTGGTCTCGATTCGATGACCAGCCAAAGCTCCCTGGGTTCCACATCCATCACGCTGAATTTTTCCTTGAGCCGCAACATTAATTCCTGCGCCCAGGACGTGGAAGCGGCGATTTCGCGGGCGGAAGGCCAATTGCCCCACAATATGCCCAATCCACCTACCTATCAGAAGGTCAATCCGGCCGAACAAGCCATTTTGCTTCTGGCGTTGGCTTCGAAGACCTTGCCGATGTACCAGGTGGACAACTACGCGCAGAATTTGTTGGGCGATTCCATTTCCGAAATCAACGGCGTCGCCCAGGTAGGCGTTTTCGGCGCCCAGACTTACGCCGTCCGCATCCAGGTCAACCCTAAGGCCCTGGCCGAGCGCGGGATCGGCGTCAATCAGCTCGTCCAGACCATTCAAGCCGCCAACGTCAATCAGCCCACGGGGACGCTTTATGGACGCCACACCGCTTACCAGGTTTATTCCAACGGCCAGTTGACGAACGCCGCCGCTTATCGGTCCCTGATTATCAAGACGGATCCAGCGACTGGCGCTGTGGTCCGGCTGGACCAGGTGGCGCGCGTTCTTAACAGCGTGGCCAATGACAAAACCCGCGCCTGGTATTACCTCCACGGCCAGCCCAAACGCGCTATCGTCCTGGCCATTTCCAAGCAACCCGGCGCCAACACCATCGCGGTGGTGGATCGCATCAAGCAGCTTCTACCAAAGTTGCAGGCCAGCATTCCCTCGTCCGTTCGACTCCGTGTGCTGTACGATAAATCCCTGGACATCCGCCAGGGCGTCTTTGATGTCAAACTCACTCTGGGGCTGGCCCTGCTGCTGGTTACTTTTGTAATTTTCTGTTTTCTGCGCACCCTTCGCGCTACGCTGATTCCCGCCGCCGCCATGCCGCTGGCGATCATCGGTGTTTTCGCCGTGATGTATGAACTCCACTTCACCATCGACTATTTTTCGCTGCTGGCGCTGACCCTGGCCGTGGGCTTTATTGTCGACGACGCGGTGGTGATGCTGGAAAATTCCTATCGGCATATTGAAATGGGCGAGCCCCCCATGCCAGCCACACTCCACGCCTCGCGGGAAATCGGCTTTACCATCATCTCCATGACGCTATCCCTGGTCGCGGTGTTCATTCCGATTATTTTTTTGGGCGGCATTATCGGGCGTCTCCTCAACGAATTCGCCTTGACGCTTGCCGCCGCCATCCTGTTTTCAGGTGTCATTTCCCTGACCCTCACGCCCATGCTCTGCAGCCGCTTCCTGCGGGATCCCCGTGCCCGGCAGCACAATTTTCTGTATCGTTTCATGGAGCAGCTTTTTGACACGTCACGCCGGATTTATCTATGGCTGCTCCGCGGGGTGCTTAAAGCCCGGCTGCTGGTGCTGATTCTTTCCGGGCTAACCCTCTGGCTGACCCTGCATCTGCTGGCGACCATCCCGGAAGGCTTTATCCCCGCCGGGGACAGCGGGCATATCATGGTCGCCAGCCAGGCCGCCCAAGGGATCTCCTTCGATGCCCTGGTCAAGCATCAACTGGCCCTGGGCCGTATGGTGGGAAATGACCCGGATGTCGATAATTTCATGTCGCTGGCGGGCGGCGGCCCCTTCGGCGGCAGTAACGGGGGCCTGATGTTCTTCCACCTCAAGCCGCCGGGCCAGCGCCCGCTCACCACGGATCAGTTCATTCGTAAAATGCGGCCCCGGTTTGCCCGCGTCGTCGGCATCAAGGCGTATATGCAAAATCTTCCCCCCGTGACGGTCAACAGCCAGAACACCAAGGCCCAATATCAGTTCACGATGCTTTCGCCAGATACTGCCGCTCTTTTCAAATACACGCCGATTCTTACGGATAAACTCCGCGCCTTACCCGGCCTGCGGGAGGTGAACAACGATCTGCTTATTAAAACCCCGCAGGTGAACATCGTCCCGGACGACAACCGCGCCCAGAGTCTGGGCGTAAGCCACCAGGCCATTGAAGACGCCTTGGGCTTGGACTATGGTTCCGAACAGATTTCCACCATTTACGATCCGGAGGCGCAGTATGAGGTGATTCTGGAGGCGCTGCCGAAATACCAGCGCAACCCCGCCGATTTAAACCTCTTGTACGTGACTTCCACCAGCGGGCAGTTGGTTCCCCTGAACGCTGTAACCAAAGTCACGAAAAGCCTCGGCCCAATGGTGATCAATGAAACGGGCATATTGCCTTCGGCGACCATCTCTTTCAACCTGGCTTCCAATTATTCCTTAAGCCGGGCCGTGGATGAAATTCAGAAAACCGCCCGCGCCACGCTCCCACCACAGATCATCACCAGCTTCCAAGGAGCAGCGCAGATCTTCAAGCAGGCGGTTATTAATATGGGTCTGTTGCTGCTGGTGGCGGTGGTGGTCATTTATATCGTGCTGGGCATTTTGTACGAAAGTTTCATCCATCCCATCACCATTCTCACCGCCCTGCCTTTCGCCGGTCTGGGCGCTCTGGT
>JAKCCC010000311.1 GCA_021838985.1 Planctomycetota bacterium | reverse complement strand
GCGCCGCCCTTCGGGACCGAGCACCGTGGGGATATCGATCCAGACTTCGGCGATCGGGCCGTACTGAGTGAGCAGCTCCTCGATCTGGGCCGCCTGAAAATCCCGGTAGGCGGCGGTGGTGAACGGTTGCGTGCCCGGCGGAACATCGGGGCCGACGACCGAGCCAAAGCGGTGGTGATTATCCCAGGAGCAGTAATACAGGCCTGGTTGCACCTGGTATTTCGCGCACGCTTTCACGAAAGCCTCGACCACGTCGGTCCGGTTGCCGCTGTTACCGACATGATAGTCGGTATGCCCGCTGGGCCAAAGGCAGTAACCGGCGGCATGCTTGGCGGTCAGCACGGCATACTTCATGCCGGCGTCACGCGCCACGGCAATCCACTGGTCCACCTCCAGCCGATCCGGCGCGTATAGCGCGGCAGGTTTATCACCCTTCGACAATTCATCTCCGTCAAACGTGCTCATGCCGAAATGAATGAACATGCCGAATTGGAGTGATTCCCAGGCCGCAAGCGCCATGAGGCTTAGCCGTTGCTCACCGCGTTGCCGACTATCGGAGGTGGACCCCATACTTTTCTCCTAATCCGGCTGCGCCGGAACCGAAAAGAATCTCACGCGAAGCCGCGAAGGGATGAAGAAACGTTTTTGAACTTCGCGTCTTCGTGCCCTCGCGTGAGCCCTGGAACTTCTCCGCACGGTGCGCAGAAGTTACACCTTCAGAATCTAAAATCGTCCGGCACCAGCGGAGGCATTTTCCGCCTTGGCCGCCACAAACACAAGAAGGGCGCTCCAGCGCTGCGGGCCAAAAGGGAAATCAGGCAAGGCGATGGTAAGCCTCCCGGATAATGCCGATGTTCCTTTCGTTGGCGGCGCAGGCCGGTGTGTAATCCATACTCGGCAGCGTGGTATGGGGATCGGCTTGGGCGAAGCCGTAGAGACCAACGGTGGGGAAATCGATCTTCTTCCACAGCGACGCGTCGTGGTCTTTCCAGCCGCAGAGGTTCTGGATGAGGCGCGTGCGCGGGCCTACCTGCCGGGCCAGCCAGCCGAGCAACTCCGCGTCGGGCGACTCATTGAGAATCCAGTCGGCCTCCCCCAGCACACGATGGCCGTCCCAGAGCGGGTCGTTGGCGCAACGAAACGGATGGTTCGTCCACACGAGCGCGGGCCGCACTGCTGCGACGGCCTGCCGTATCCGCGCCCAGGCACGCTCCAAACAGCACCGTTCATATTCCAGAATTTCAGGGCAGTCCGCCCGGACCTGCGCCGGAAGCGGCCGGTGCATCAGGTCCCGGTACAACTGCCGCTCGCAGGACAACCAAGGTTGACCGAAGCGCTCGGGGGGCTTGAGCCAATCCACCATAAAT
Source organism: Planctomycetota bacterium (assembly GCA_021838985.1). Taxonomy (GTDB): domain Bacteria; phylum Planctomycetota; class Phycisphaerae; order WQYP01; family WQYP01; genus JAKCCC01. Next base: position 2,595 of record JAKCCC010000311.1, on the reverse strand, counting down.
CCGTCGATATCCGTCTGGCGCAGCGCATCTTCAATCAGCCGCCCGAAATAGTCGAGGTACGCGTCGGTATACACCAGCGAATGGGCGACGTTGTGCCCCGCCTTGGTGCTGGTGCTCCCCTCCGGGGGCCTGTGGGCATAAGCGGCCTCGGGATGCTGGGCCTTCCAGACCGGATTGGAACTCAGATTGAAATATCCCACACACAGCATCCCCGCGCGGTGGGCCAACTCGGTAATTTCCGGAAGAAAATCATGGGTCATGGCCGGTAGGACCGGCGCCACCGTGCTATTCTTATACCAGGCGTAGCCGTTGTATGAGACACAAAACGTCTGGATCACATTGGCGCCCAACGCGCGGTACCATTCCACGTGGGCGGCGGGATCGGCTTGACCAAACAGTCCCGGCTGGGCCGGCCCGGCGGTATCCCAATTGAAATCTATACAGAAAGCTTTGATGGAGGGTATTTCCTGCACCGTTGCCATCTTCTTCTCTTTCTCTAGGAGTCTGTCCAAGTAAAGCTCCATAAAGTTCGTAACTTACGTAAAAATGAGTAGTTATGTGTTTTGGGGCGAAATTATAACTTATACCATTACAACCACTTACAACTTTCGAGGTCGATTATTACTTGGACAGACTTTTAGCTGCGCATTGGGATCAAGTCGGCAGGGTTCGCCAAACTGAACCTTCTCGCCACCAAAATGGGCTTTCAATGCGAGCGCTCTCAGCGGGGGCCAGTCTAATAGACCTTTCATCCTACCGCAACCGGGACAAGCCCAGAATAAGATAATCCCCTGGTTTGCGAAAAGACTTCATGCGGACATTGCCGCGATTAAGAGCGTGATATATAGTACTCCCAAGGCGGCTGGTGCGGTTCGGGGCATAGAGAGCATAGACTGGGATAGCACCGTTTTACCCCGTTTTATCAGCAACGGGTGGATGTTATTTTTTCATGTCACTGACCAAACGCATCATTCCCTGTCTGGATGTGGACCGTGGTCGGGTGGTCAAGGGCGTCCGATTTTTTGACCACGTCGACGCCGGCGACCCCGTGGAGCAGGCTCGCTTTTATGACGCCAGCGGCGCCGATGAGCTGGTGTTCTATGATATCAGCGCCAGCCACGAGGGCCGGCGCATTATGGCCGATGTGGTCCGCCAGGTTGCGGACAGCGTTTTCATGCCAATTACGGTGGGGGGCGGCATTCGGACCCTGGACGACGCCACCGAGTTGATCCAGGCCGGGGCGGAAAAAGTCAGTTTAAATTCGGCGACGGTCCAGGACCCCGGGTTAATCGGGAGGATCGCCCGTAAATTCGGCCGCTGTGCCACCGTGTTGGGTCTTGACGCCAATCGGATCACGCGGGCCGACGGATCAGAATTTTGGGAAGTATTCATCCATGGCGGCCGCGTCGGAACCGGACGCGAAGTTCTCGCCTGGGCCCGCCAGGCCCAGCAGCAGGGGGCTGGTGAGATTGTCCTGAATGTGATGAATACCGATGGCACCCTGCGCGGCTACGATCTGGAAATGACCCGGGCCGTCAGTGAAGCCGTGCGGATTCCCGTGGTGGCCAGCGGAGGAGCCGGCCGTCCAGAAGATATGCTGGCGGTGCTGACCATCGGAAAGGCGGATGCGGCCCTGGCGGCATCCATCTTTCATTTTCGCCAATGGTCGGTCGGACAGGTGAAGCGCTATCTCGCGGAACATGGGGTGAACGTGCGGCGGACGGAGGCGTGACGGTATAACGAAACGCCGCCGTTGGCATTGGCTTACGAAAAGCGTACAGTAAAGCGTATGCGTAAACTGGACCGGACACGACGAATTTCGATCTTGCTGCTATTGGCGGCGCTCGCGGCGGTACCCATGCTGGGCGCCCTGGGCGGATGCGGGGAGGGGGAGTTGTTCAAGCGCAACAACGACCTCCAGACCCGGGCCATGTACTGGCCGGATCCGCACGTGATTGGCGAATCCCATCAGAACACTTATGGCGGCGGCGGACTCTCGCCGTTTGGCCCCGGCCAAAATGGCTTTTAGGTTCCGCCGGGATTGGTGGGGGGTGGCCGGCGTGACCCCAGGAGCCCAAGTGGGAACGCGGAATGAATCCGTGGTAGGTCGAGGATCTGCTACGGTGGACACACTCGGATGTGCCGTCGAATCAGCGGACCAGCCACGGAACAGGGGCTGTGTCCACCGAGCGGATCTTCGACCTGCTGCTGGAGGAGGCCACGGAGCGCCGCCGGCGATCCTAAGGATTCATTCTGCGTTCCCGCCTGGGGCTTTGTCAGCACTTAACTTTCGGGTATCCCGGCCGAAAACCATTCACCGAGCTGAAGCTCACCGGGCTGAAGCTCACCGGGCTGAAGCCCGGTGCTTCATGGTTCGGTGGGTGCATGATAGATTTGGCGAGCCAGTGCCGTCTCCAGTGCGCCCGTTTCGCGCGGCGAGGTAAGGACGGCAAGCGATTATCGTAGCCCGGAGGTCGCCGCGGGCGACTAAACTGCAGCGACGGGTTCGAGGTGCCGCTGCATCGCCCGGCCCCGTCGCGCCGTTCAGTCGCCAGGGGCGCCCCAGCGGCGACTTGCCAATGGCCAGTGGCCTGC
>JAKCCC010000310.1 GCA_021838985.1 Planctomycetota bacterium | reverse complement strand
TCTGAAGCGGGTGGATTCGCGCGCTGGCGGGCACCCAGGTGCAGGTGGACGTGCAGGCCAGCGAAACGCTGGCCGCTAAAAGCCATCTGCACATTGATGCCGCCACCGGGCGACGGGGCCGTCCGGGAAGCGCCACGCGTGCGGCGGTCGTCCCGGGGCAGGCCGGCTTTGGCCAGGCAGGGATCGCCTCGACCGGGGCGCCCACGCCGGCACGCGGCGCAGGGGAGGATTTACCTTTGACCGCCGTAGCCGGCACGGTCTACCAAGCTACGCTGAATGTGTGGCGCAACACCGACTACCACATCCGTCTGGTCAATTCCCAGGGGGTGGAGAATCGCCCCGGTCCGGGCCGGCCCATTGTGGCCCTGGCCGATCCTCCGCCCGTGATTCGCATTCAAAGCCCGCGGCAAATAATCACCGTCCGCCCGGATGATACGGTGCCGGTACGCTTCACCGCTTCCGATACCTTTGGCCTGACCGCCATCACCGCGCAGGTTTGCGTGGACCATTCCGTCCCGCTGAGCTATCGTGTCGCCACCCTGCCCGAAACCACCGCCTTCACCGGCCAGTGGAAGCTGGCGGTGGCGGATCAACTCCTCGCCGCCAATCGGCCGCACGCGCGGCATGTGTATTACCGCCTTCAGGCCCACGACAATCACCAGCCGCGGGAACAGGTCAGCCGTACCGCCCGTTATGAACTGATTCTAAATCCGCATCTGGTTCTGGGATACCAGCAGCGTCAGGACCGCCGTGCGTACGTGGCGCTGCGCCGGCGCCTGGAAAAATCGCTGCAGCAGATCCAAGCCGCCCGCCACGAAGTCGGCACACTGCGGCACGCCGCGCCGGACCGAACGCTTGAGCCGTGGCAGAAGCGTCTGGCCCGACAGGCGCAAAAGCAGATCGCGCGGAGCGCCGCGGCTTTGGCCGCCGCACCGCGGTCTCCGGTTGGTGCCTACCAGGACCTCGCCGAGGCCGCGGCGAAAGTGGCGCACGGCCCGCTGCGCCAGGCCGCGCAGAATATCGCCGCGGCCACCTTGACGGATCAGCCGCGACAGTCGCAACAACGCCCGCCGGATTTCACCGCAGCCGCGGCGAATCTGGCGGCCAGCGCGCGGCAGCTACAGGGCCTGCTGAATCAACTGCGCCGCCGCGCGGACCAGCGGGAGATCCGTGATCGGGTCAAGCAGTTGGCCGCCGTGCAGCGACGGATATCGGAAAGCATGAATTTGCATCCGCAGTCACGAGCGGCGCATAACCAGCAGGCCCAGATCGCTCAACAACTGCGGAACCTGATCCGCCAACACCCGGTTCTGCAAACGCCCGCCGCAGCCAGGGTGCTGGGGCGGTTCAAGGCCCTGAAAAATGAGGTGGGCAAAATCGTGGCGGCACAGGGGGCGTTGCAACAAGCCTTGCGGCAGCAGGCGAAAAACCAGGCCATTGCCCGGCGGCTCAATCAGCTCGCCCAGCAACAGCGGCAGTTGAATCAGCGGATCGCGGGCTTTGCCGGGGGGGCGCAGGCAGCGCTCCGCGCGGCGGAAGCGCCGGCGCCCAGCAAGCCGCTGCGGAACGCCGCGGTGCAACATCTGCAAACGCAACAGTTCGGGTTGGCCGAGGAAAATCAACGCGAGATTGCCCGCCTGCTCGGGCAGGCGGCGGGGCAATTAGCGAGGCAGGCCCAGACGGCCAGCGCGGCGGCGCAGCGGGCGCGGCAAACCGCCAGCCCCCAGGCGCCGCAACGGGCGTGGCAGCTCCAGCAGCAGGCGGCCCAGTTGCGCCAAGCTGCAGCTCAGGCCCGGCAGTTGCGGCAGCAACAGTTGGAACTGGCCGCCCAGACCCGGCGGACGGCCCATGGTTTCGCCGCGCATCTGCCGGATAAGGCGCAGCTGGTCCGCCAGAGCAGCGCCCTACCTGGCGCGATTGCAGCCGCTGAGCGGCAAACGAAACAAATTGAAAATGTCGCCCGGCAAGGCGCCCCTGATTTGGCCAAGAATCTCACCCAGGCCGGCCAACAGATGGCGCAGTCGCGGCAAGATCAGCAACGTGCCGCCGGGGCCGAAGCCGGGGGTAATCGTGCCGCCGCCCAGGAGCAGCAGCAGGCCGCCCATGAGCACATGTCGCTGGCGCTGGCCGACCTTAATGGGTTGCTCAACTCACCGGAAATAAGAAATGTTCCGCGCTATCAGCGGATGATCGCCGGGGAAATAAACCCTGGCGCACCGCCGGGCCAGTCAGCCCAGAGTGGAGGGCAACCCGGAAACGCCAAGCAGGCGGCTAACGGCGCGAAGGCCACACCCGGCGGCCAACTCATGGCCGCAGCCCAACAATTGCAACAGGCGCTGGCCGCGGAAAATCAGGCCATGACCGGCAATTCCACCGCCGCCCACCAGGCCGCCGCCGCTTTACGCCAGGCCTTCGGCCAACTGACGCAATTGGCCGCCCAAGGGGGCGGTTTAGGACCGGCCGGCTCAGCGGCTGGGGGCGGGAATTCCGCTGTCGGCGGCATGCCCGGCGGTGCGGCGGATAATCCCAGCGGCATTCTGCCCGGCGCCACGGCCAACCAAACGCCGCCCCAAGCCGTCACGGCGCTGGGTGTCAGCCCCGACGTGTGGCGCCGGCTCGGGCCGCTGGCGCGTACTCAATTGCTCGACAGCGCCCGCCAGGGTATTCCGCCCGGCTATCGACGCCAGGTACGCGATTATTATCTGCGTCTGGCGGCCATGCGGGCGCAGTAACGAAGCGGTTGCAGGTTTCAGGTTTTAGGCCGCAGGCTATTGGTGCAATATAGACCCCGATCGAAGCGTCGCCTTACACTGTCCTGCGCCGGGGTTCCAGTTCATGGGGGTGAACCCCGGCGATTTTCAGGGCAGTTCCTCATGCCCCTACGGGCACTCTCCAGAGGCGAGTCGTCTACCTGCGGAGCATGAAAATGGCGTCAATCACTCCTATATAACCAATGGTCCTACTTTCACAAGCTGAACTCTGCGATAGACAAATGGACGAAGCCATGATCGTCGGGCTTAAGGCCTTTCCATTGCACCGGTTCGTCAAGGAGGGCGACTCGACAAGGCGATAGGGCCGGATTCGCCAGAAAGCGGTCGGTCCAGTCGAGGTGCGCCCGGAACAGGTCGCCTTCTGCGGCGACTGAAGATCGACGATGCCCGCGTGAAGTTGACCAGCGTCTATCCCAAAATTATGAGGTGACAGAGCACGAGCGAGCGGTGGCATGTTGCGGCGAGAGGTTCCGTCCCCAGAGCGGCCCGCGAAAAACATGGCGTGTTGACCATATGCGGCGACGCGATATTTTCTGGAAACTGGTCATGGCGCAGGGGTCAGTGTCCATGAAGCGCCGCGCAGAAGGCTATGGCCGGTAAAATGATCACACGCATTTCGGGTCGGGCGTCAGGAGGTTATCGATCAGGCGGGTTGAGCCGAGTTTCCCCGCCGCCAGCAATACGCAAGGCTCCGTGACAACATCGTCGCAGGCGGCGAGTGTTTCAGGATGGCAGGGCAGGGCATAGTCCACCTGCAGACCGGCGCGGCGCATGGTTTCAGTCATCGCATCTACCAGCGGCGCCACCTTCCGCCGGCCGGCGCGAATTTCCGCCGCGGCGAAACGGAGCGCTTCAAAAATCGCTGCAGCACGGGGGCGTTCCTGGGCGTTGAGGTAGCGATTGCGGCTGCTCATGGCCAAGCCGTCGGCTTCGCGCACGGTGGGGGCGGTTAACACCTGGACGGGAAAATTTAAATCGCGGACCATACGCCGCAGAATCAGTTGCTGTTGAAAATCTTTTTGCCCTAAGATCAAAATATCGGGCGCCATAATCGCCAAGAGCTTCGCGACCACGGTACATACGCCGCGAAAGTGGCCGGGACGCAACTTTCCCTCCCAAATTTCCCCCAGGGGGCCGGGATCAACCGCTACGGTTGTGGCTCCCTGAGGATACATTTCCGCGGTCGATGGGGCAA
>JAKCCC010000309.1 GCA_021838985.1 Planctomycetota bacterium | reverse complement strand
GCGGTCATCTCGCCTTGTCGACTCGCCCTCTTCGGCGACTCGCCTTGTCGAGTCGCCCTCTTCGGCGACCTGTCGCAGAGTCGTCCCGGTGACTTACACATAAGTTTAGGCGCCGGCGGGTCACCGCAGTCGCCGAAGAAGGCGAGTCGCCCGCGGCGACCGACCGGGCGACTCGACAACGTCCTGATCACCATGGGCGACGCGAGCCGACCGCGGATCATCGTTTGTCCGGATAAAACGTGTTGTAGAACAAACCGTAGTTGGTCCGGATCATGTTACACAGATCCCGTCCCAGCACTTCCACAAAATCCGGCGTCACCGGCTCAACTTTCGGCCGGATCCGATGATCCCCGTAAATGGTGTGATATTGATCGTTTTCGTGCGTCGCCTGCGCGACCTGGTTGAAGTTATGTTCAAACCACGGTTCACCGAGATATTTGTATACATTTTCCAGCACCTCGCGCGGCCGCGTGGTTAGATCCTCGAAGCGCACGATATGCAGATGCCGAAGCACGCCGGTTTGAATAGTCTCGATCAAGCGGGCCACGGCAATGCCCACCGGCGGACCGTTCAACCAGCGCATCACCCGGTTGTTCACGGTAATCATGGTAAGCGAACCGGTCACTTCATCCTGATCCGCCCGGTCGCGGTTCTTGCGGAACAATTTTTCCATGGACGCCAGGATGGCACGTAGATCCCGGATGCACACAATGAATTTCGGATCGGGGTGAAAGCGCTTGATCCAGTCGTAATAGTGAAACCAACTGCGGCATTTGTCGATGCAGACGGGCTTGTCGGTAACGCCCTCGTAAAATCCGTTCAGGCCGTAGCGGCAATAACTCAGGAAGCCGGCCTGCATCAGGTCGGCGTCCTGGGCCTTAAATTCAGCCAGCTCGGTATAGAATTTCCGTGACGCCAGCAGCAGGTCGATAACCGCGCTCGTCGGAGTGCAGTAGAATCGCGGATTCTGGGCCAGAATATTCTGCAGCAACGTGGAGCCTGAACGGGGCAGGGAGGCGTTGAAATAGATCTTTTTGGAAAACATAAACACTCCTTTCGACGCCGTGGCGACTCCGAGATCGCAATCGCTACAGCGACAAAACCCGGTCGCCCCTCGCGTCGCCCTTTGGCGACCAGGCCCCGCCGGCAGGCGGGCAAGTTTTGTCGAGTCGCCCTCTTCGGCGACCTGGCGACCGAGATGGCGACCCATAGAGCGGATTATAAACGCAATTTTCCATTTGGCTACAATCCGACTCGCCTCGCCCATGGCGACCTGGCCTTGTCGCGTCGCCTTCCTCGGCGACCGGGGGCCGGGTTACCCGCGGCGACATTGCGACTTCGCCGGACTGTGATACAAATGACCAAACCATGACGAATCCAACGCCCGCTAAAATGGTCTGGACGGTCGGTGAATTGCTGACCCGGACCCATGAATTCTTCGCACGCCAGGGCGTCGCGGAGGCTCGCCTGTCGGCGGAATTGCTGCTGGCCCATGTTCTGGCCTGCTCGCGGCTGGAGCTATACACCCGTTTTGAGCGAACGGTTTCGCCAGCGGACATCGCCACGTTCCGCGAATTGGTGCGCCAACGTCGGGATAAGATGCCGGTGGCCTACCTGATTGGGCAGGCCTGGTTTTACTCACTGGAGTTTGAGGTTTCGCCCGCCGTGCTCATTCCCCGTCCGGAAACTGAAACCCTGGTGGAACAAACCATTCAACTGGCCCGCCAGGTGCCGACCCAAACCCAAGCCCAAGTTCGAATACTGGAATTGGGCGTCGGCAGTGGCTGCATCGCTATCGCTTTGGCCAAAAACTTTCCCACGGCTCAGTTGACGGGCACCGAGTGTAGCGCCGCCGCGCTGGATCTGGCCGCTAAGAACGCCCGACGACATGGCGTGGTAGAACGGGTGCGCTTCCTCCAGGGAGATCTCTTCGCACCGCTGGAAGCGCTGCCGCCAACACCCCGGTTTCATATCGCGGTTTCCAATCCACCCTACATTCCTACCGCCCAACTCGACACGCTGATGCCGGAAGTGAGCGGATATGAACCCAGGATCGCCCTGGATGGCGGCGCCGACGGCCTGGCGTTCTACCGGCGCATCGCGGCGGAAGTCCCGCGGTGGCTGGAGCCCGACGGAGTCGTGCTCGTGGAAACAGCGTTCGATCAGACCCCGGCGGTGGAGCGGATTTTCAGCCAGACCCGCTGGTATGCAGCCACGCAGATTATCGCCGACGCCGCCGGCCACCCCCGCTGCGTGCTGGCCAGACGCGGCCCCGACTGTCCCCCCAACCGTTAAGCGGTTCGCCATTATTTAACCGCTTTCGGGCGCGTCGCGGCGGGCACCTGGTGCACCACGGGTCGCCGAAGAGGGCGACTCGACGAGGCGAGCGGAGGCGGGCGCAAGGCGGAAAGCGTGGGAAAAACCTGATTGACCGCTGGGGTCGGCACCAGATAGATGGCCGGCCATTGGGGCAGCTTGGCGGGCGTCAGGCCGTTCTTCAACGGTTTCCCAAACGCAATTTTCAGATTGTGAATCTGGCCCGGGATATGCACCGTCAGGCTGCGCTGCGCGGGTGCCAGGGCCAGGGTTTTCAAATTGACGCTCGGCGGCAGGAATTTTTTCGCCCGCAATTTACCGATCCGTTTAAGCAGTTTCCGCACCCGACTGGACAGGGCAGGCAGAGGCGCAGAGCCGTTAAAAGTCTCATGCGCCGGCCCGCCGGTCGGTCTGGTTAGCGCTGTTCCGATCAGCCATTGGGCCTTCGTCGCGGATTGGGAGACAGTTTTGGCCGCCGGCCTGGTGGCGGCTTTTACCGGGGCTTTTTTTTCCACCTTTTTCACCACCGGTTTAGCCGCCTGGGCCGGATGGAACACGAGATATAACCTCGCCGGCGTCTCCGCCGATACGCCGGTGCGGCGCCGCAGCACCAACTCCGTAGCGCGGCGGACTTTAGCCCGGGTTAGCCGGGCATCGCGCAGCGCCGCGAAAGATTTATTCACTCCGGTGAAGGTGGACTTGGATACCACGGCCAGAGCGGGGTTCGCGCTGCTGTACGCGTAAAGGAACTTATCCGTCAGGTCCGTATACCGGCCGAACTGCACCACCAGCGGCGGTGGCGCCGAGGGTTTCGCCGGCGCGGGGTGCGCTACCTTCACCGCCGGCTTGGCTGCGGGCTTGCGAGCTCGAAAATCAATCGTGATCGTCAGCGGGCTGTTTTGCAGCCCGGCGGAGGACCGCGGCAATGATGAAAAACGGTGCGCTGTTAATAGTTGCACGTTGCTGAGCCAATTATTCACTCGGCCTTTGTTCGCCGGCGCCAAATAGGGTCTGGTCAGCAGCCAGCCGTGGTGATGACGAATAATCTTCAATCGACCGGTGGGCGTTTGAATTTTAATGGCGGCGACCGTATGGGTGTGGAAACGCGTCAGGCTTCGGCTGCGAAACGTATTCGGTGAGCGCTCCAGGCGCTTGAACCAGGCGCTATCCACCGTATCGATGTAACCATGCTCCCGGCCGGAGGGTCGCACGAGCAGCCGCCCTTGGGCGTTGAATCGGCCGATGTCCAGGCGGTAGATTTTCCCCGCTTTGTCGCGCATCGTCAGCACCGCCCGCGGCGGCGCCAAACCCGCGCCCTGCAACGAATCGGGGCCCCGCCGGGCCAGAGCCACATGATACGGCCAGGACAACTTCCGCAGGGTGCTTAGCAGGTCCTGCACTTTATAATCCCTGGCCCAGGCGTGCCTCGGGCTGGTCATGAACCAATGCGTGCCGTGACGAACCAGCGTTAAACGGCGACCGTGCCCGACTTGGAAACTTAATTCCGAGACCGGGCCGGGCGCCGGGGCAAAGACCAATCGATTCGGATGATGCGGCGGGGGCGCCGGTCGCTGGGACAGATAGATCACGGCACCGGCCAGCACCACCGCTACCAACAACATCGCCAGGGTTAACTTTTGGTTCATTCGT
>JAKCCC010000308.1 GCA_021838985.1 Planctomycetota bacterium | reverse complement strand
TACCTTCCGCCTGGCCTTTACCGCCCACCGCCCACAAAACGCTGCCGCCGTTGCGCGGCTGGTATGGGGGGGCACCTCCACTCACAGGCCCCGCCCCGGACTGGGGAGCGTGGAAGACGCCCTGCAGCGTGGCGCATTCCGGCACTTGCAGGGAGCCGCGAAGCAGATAATGGCCGGGGGGCAAAAACACGGTGTTGCCGCCCTGTTTCCCCGCCGCATCCAGCGCGTTTTGGATGGCCGCGGTATCATCGGCCTTTCCGTCACCCCGCGCACCGAAGGTGCGTACGTTGAGAACGGCCGCGTGGTCTTGCGCCACCGGATCGTGGCGTGGACCAGCGGCCTCCGCGGCATCGGCGCACCCGGCTCCGCCGCCGGCGACCGCCACCAGGCCCGCCAGCGCTGTGCCGCCAAGAAATCGCCGCCGATCAAAAAGAACCCCCGCATGCCGGTTGCCGTCCCGTTCCGCCCAGGCCGGTCCGCCGGAAACAGCGGCGGTCGCACGTTGCACCGGTGGAAAAGTATCGATTCCTGTTGGCATGTGAAAACCTCCTAGCATTCATTCCCGCCAGGGTGACATCCATCCTTCTTCCGGGCGCGCCGCCGCGCCGCAGGGGCCGACTCGGCCTTCCGCGGTCACGTCCTTGCCGCCGCAAAGGTGGATGTCACCTTCCGATCTTCCACAACCTCAGTTCGCCGGGCACGATGGAAAACGGCGCGCTGAAGCCGCCGCGCGTGGACGTTCCAGCGACCGAACGGCCAGTCGCGGCGTCAATGACCCGATATCGTCCCGCCGGCAGGCCCAGCGCTGCCCAACGGATGCTCACCGTACCGTGCCGGTAAGCCGAAGCGTCCATCGCATCACACAAAGTCAGCCAGGCTATACGGGCCGCTCGGTCGACCGTGGGCACAACTTCCATGCCGTTCGCGGCGGGAGTGAAGCGGATATACGGGGCGGCGTACCGCGCCAGTTGATCCGGCCGGGTCAAAACTTTTCCACCGTCAGCGGCATAGGCCTTGATTGCCGGATCCTGGCGTCCATTCAGTGGCAGCACCGCACGGAATTGTGCCAGGCGGATGACCCCGGCCTTAATCTCGCGGTCGGTCACGACGGTGAAAGCGATATGGAGCCGGCGCCAAAGCAGCGCCAGTTGCTGCTGCATCGGCCCCAGGGCTGTGGGTTTCGTGAATACCGGCCGGTAGGAGATGTAGACGGCCACCGGCGGGTGGGGATAGCTTCCATGAATCTGGCTTAAGATCTTCAGCCAGTGCGCATAGGGCGGGAAGCCGATCCTGTACTCCTGGCCGCCATGATACAGAAAGAAATCCATCCCCACTTCGTGCGGCATGCCGAAGCCGTAATGGCCCAGGAACTGTGTGATTTCGGCGGAAAGCCGGTTCCGCGCCGGTGTCCATTCCTCCAGCAGCGGAACCTGGTAGGCCCTGGCCAGGCTTCCGAAAAGGACCATCAAACCGGTCTGATCGGCACAGTCCTCACAAACAATGGCGTGATATCGCCGGGCCAGTTGGAAGAACGTGTCCGGCAGGTTGAAGGCCACCCCCGCGCCGCCGTACCCTCCGCCCCAGTAGTAATACAGCGGCGCCGCCGTCTCGTGACGGACCCGTTTCGTCAATTGCCGATACGTCTCGATGAGGCTCCAGTTACGGAAATGTTGATAAACCGCGAATAACGGCTGGCCCGGCTTGGCCGCGGGAACCTTGTTCCACGCCGCGTAGCGCGTCCCGAAGCGCCGGTTGAACGCGGCCAGCGAGTGATAGCGTGACGGCAACCAGCGATGGAAGCGCCGCACATCAACTGCCGCGTAGCCATTCACGCCGCCGCCAGGCCCCGGCCCCCACATGTAATCCAGCCAGCCGAAATCCAGGAAAGCGCCGCCAAAGCCGGGATTATTCCTGATATGAGCGATGCTTGTTGTCACGTAGTTGAAATAGGCTCGGCGATTAAACCGGCTCCACCACGCGGGCACGTCCGAAGCCGCCCCGGAAGATCCGACCTCGTACCGGGTGACCCAGGCAGGCGGGCTGCCCGGCCAGACGGAATACCAGAAAATGGGGATGAGTCGCACCTTCGCCTTGGCCGCATTGGCCAACGTCCGATCGAGCCATTCAAAGCTAAAACGACCGGGCGCCGGCTCGACTTGTCCCCACGGCATATTGATTTCCGCATAGCGTATCCCGCGAGCGGCCAGATGGGCGAAGGTGCGCTCCGACCACGGCGCCGGCAAAAAGGTCGTCGTGTACGTCACGGTGGCGTAGAGTACTTTGGGATGGGCCCGGAACAGCCGGCCCCGGCGACTTAGCCGCAGATAGATATAGGAGACATTGCCCCGGAGGACTTCCGCGCTCCTGCCGTCGAGCCAAGCGCGGCGGTACCGGCTGTCGCCGGTGTTCCCACCGCTTAATACCTGTATCAGTCCCTCGCTGGTATTGGCGCCGGCGTGATCGGTATCAAAAATGATGGATGCAGCCGGGCCTGGTCCGCCCACCGCGGACCGCCCCTCGGTCGGCGGGATAGCGGTTAGCGTGACCTGATGCACCGCCATACCGGCGCCGCCGCTTAGGCGCAGATCCGCGCCGCCATTCTGCCGGCCCGCCGAATTGACGCTGGTCAGTTTCCACGTGCAGCGGCGCCAGAGAACGGTTTTTTCCGCGGTCGGAAAGACCGCGGACGTGGGGCTGTAGGCTCCGGAAAGCGAATTGTATTGGATGCGCAGCCCACCGCCGCCATGCGGCAGCCAGGCCAACTGCACCGCCCAAATAGGCCCCCGCCCGGTCGACGGCGCCTGCGTTTGGGTCCGTGATGGCAGGGCCACCGCCGCCGGGTGTTTGCAACCGCCGATGCCGGCAGTCAAGCCCGCCAGTACCACCCATCCCGGACAGCGCCACGTGTGGCAAAGCCCCCGCACCCGCCTTGTATCGCGGTTCATCGACATCCTCGCAAGTTTCCCGGCACGGCCACGCCTGGCCGTCACGAAGTACTGTTAAGCCCTATCCGCGCCCGGCGGCCGGTACGATTGGTAATCCGCCATCCGCCCTTAGCAACGTTCCCGCTGATAACAGCCCCACGAACGCGCGCTCCCAGATCGACTTGGCGGCCCGGTTGCTGAAACTCGCATCCACTGACGATCAGGCTGCCCGAGCGGGCGTCAATGCCGGCCGATCCCGGCTCCCACTGGCAGAACGTGCAGTCGCCCGCGCCGCCCCTGGGCCTACGAAATGCGCGCGATTGTTTTTGTCGCCCTTCGACGTGGCGGCGGCTCCGGCGCCTTGTCGCGCAGCCGCCGCACCTGCCGTTGGGGGCGTGGACAGCCCGTCCGATCTATTCTGATATATCCCGACCAATTTACCGGGTCGACTGGTCCTGCCGTAACGCGCCACAAAGGCCGCCGCCGATTCTTGTTCCAGTGCCCCCTGGCGGATCCCGGTGGCGGTTTCGGCGATGGGCATCGCCGCGGCAACCAACTGGCACGGCATTCGGAGCAGGCGCGCCGGATAGGGCGCTGTCTGGGCGGCGACTATTGAACCAGCCGCCCCGCACGCCAATGACGCCAGCATTGCCCACCGGTGACTCTGGAAGCGTCGCGTCGCGTCACGGCCAGAACTTCGCAGCTTCTCCGACATCCGGTGCTCCATAAATTCTTGTTTTTGACACACGGGTCGTTACGCCACGTTCGAGGCAATTTGGACTACACCGTGGGCATGGTTGGCAATCCGCCATTTTCCCCTGGCCATGTTGCCGGTGATAATCGCCCGCTTCAGGGCCGGTCCCAGCGTGATTTGGCGGTGTGGCTGCAGAAATTCGCAGCCGTTAATCAGCAGACCGCCGGCACGGGCGTCGATGGCCGAAAAAGGGGGCATCCAGTAGCAGAACGTGCAGTCGCTGAATCCGACGGTGCAATCGCCCTCCAGCCGGGCCACGCTGTGGCTGGGGCCCCAGAAGGAACAGTTCACAAAGCGCACT
>JAKCCC010000307.1 GCA_021838985.1 Planctomycetota bacterium | reverse complement strand
GAATGTGCCGGTGCTGGTCCACGCCTTTCCAGATGACGCCGCGCGAATGACCATCCAGGATCGGCGCGACAGCTTTTGCGGCAAAATGTCGGTCTGCAACAATCTTAAGCAGTATGGGATCAAGTATTCCCTGACCACGCTGCATACGGTTAATCCCGAAAACGTGGAATTCCGGATGGATCTGCAGCGGTTTGCGGCCACCTGCCGTATCGTCAAAGGATTGCGCAACTGTCGGCTTGGCGCTATCGGGGCGCGGCCAGGCGCCTTTAACACAGTGCGCTTCAGCGAAAAATTGCTGGAAAAAGCCGGTATTACGGTCGAAACGCTGGATTTATCGGAAATACTCGGCTGGGCCGGGAAGATAAAAGACACCGATCCGGCGATGAAACAAAAGCTGGCCGCCATCCAAGCCTATACCAACAGCGGCTCGATCCCGCAGCTTCCACTGATTAAGATGGCCAAGCTGGGCACGGCGATCGACCGCTGGATCAAAGATAATCATCTCGTGGCGACGGCGGTGCAATGCTGGTCGGCGCTGGAGGAATTTTATGGCGTGGTTCCCTGCACCCTGATGAGCATGATGTCCAACCGCCTGATGCCCAGCGCCTGCGAGACCGATATCGCCGGGGTGGTGGGCATGTATATACTGCAACTGGCATCGGAAAAACCCGCGGCACTTTTGGATTGGAACAACAATTACGGCACGGATGTCAATAAAGGCGTGGTCTTCCATTGTTCCAACTTGCCGAAGGATTTCTTCGCCGAGCAGCGGATGGATTATCAGGAAATTTTAGCCGGGACGGTGGGCAAGGACAACGCCTATGGCACCATTGTGGGGCGAATCAGCCCCGGACCGTTCACTTATTGCCGGATCTCCACGAATGATCTGGCCGGCCGCATCAGCACGTACTGCGGAGAAGGGCGGTTCACGGCGGATAAGCTGGAAACCTTCGGCGGCTATGGGGTGGTCGAAATTCCAAGATTTCAGGAACTGCTTCGATTTATTTGCCGCAATGGTTTTGAACATCATGTGGCGGCCACCAAGGCGGCGGTGGCGGCAGCAATTGCCGATGCCCTGGAAAATTATATGGGCTGGGAAGTTTACCACCACCGCCCGTGAAAAGGCCTCCGGGATCTGAGTGGTGCTTTGTCAATCGATGAATTTCTGGTTGGCGAAAGCGCCCCGGACCCGCCACCGAACCCGCAGCACCGGGCTTTAGCTCACCGTAGCGAGTCGCCCGCGGCGACCCGGTGAATGGCTTCCGGCCGAGGTGCCCGAAAGCCAAGCGGTGACCAAGCACCGGGGCTTTCTTAACTAAATGCTAGGTGCGAAATGCTAGCCACCCTTGGCCTTGACTACGGCACCAATTCCGTACGGGCCTTGCTCGTTGATGTATGCAACGGCGCGGAACTCGCCACCAGTGTTTGGAACTATGAACACGGCCATCAGGGCGTAATTCTGGATCATAAAGACCCGAATTTGGCCCGGCAGCATCCGCAGGACTATCTTACGGGCACCCGTCAGGTCGTGCGCGCTGTTTTGCGCCAGGCCGCAAAGGTGCGGAGCTTCAAGGCTGAAAATGTTATTGGCATCGGCATCGCTGCCACCGGCTCCACGCCTATGCCGTTGGATGCACAAGGCCGCCCGCTGGCTTTCTCCAAACCGTTCGCCCGGAATCCCGCGGCCATGGCTTGGCTGTGGAAGGACCATACCGGCTACGCAGAGGCCGAGGAAATAACGGCGCAAGGCCTTAGGCTGCGCCCGCGGTATTTGGCCAAATGCGGCGGGCGGTATTCCGCTGAATGGTTCTGGTCGAAGCTATGGCATTGCGCCCGTGTGGCGCCGATGGTATTTGACGCCGCCGACACTTGGGTGGAAATCGCGGACTGGATACCGGCCTATCTGACCGGCCAGACGGCTCCCGCTCAGTTACGGCGCGGCATTTGCGCCGCGGGCCATAAGGCCATGTTTCATCCGACGTGGGGAGGGTATCCAGATGTTGCATTTCTCGAAGGTTTGGATGCCCGGCTGGGACGCATCCGAAAAAGTTTGCCGGATCAGGCGTACAACCAGGCTGCCGCCGCCGGCGGCCTGGCGGAGGATCGGGCGCGGGAGCTTGGCTTAAAGCCCGGAATTCCGATTGCCATCGGCGCTTTCGACGCCCATCTGGGCGCGCTGGGAGCGGGGATCGAAGCCGGCACGCTGGTGAAAATTATCGGCACATCCACATGCGACATCATGGTCGCGCCGTTGGAGCAGAACTTGCCGGATGTGCCGGGATTATGCGGTATCGTCCCGGAATCGGTGCGGCCGGGCTATTTCGGTTTGGAGGCGGGGCAATCGGCGGTGGGAGACATCTTCAACTGGTTCGTGGAGGTGGTCAAGCCACGGGCGGCGCAGCGCGGTTCCCATGAAGCGTTGAGCCGCGAGGCCGCCCGGCTCAAGCCCGGAGCAAGCGGCTTGCTGACGCTCGACTGGCACAATGGCAATCGGACGGTGCTGGTGGATCAGAAACTCACGGGCTTGACGCTTGGTCTGACGCTGCATTCCACGCCTGCGGAAATATATCGCAGCCTGATCGAGGCCACCGCCTTTGGCGCCCGGGTGATTATGGAGCGTTTTGAAGAATACGGCGTGCCGGTCCAGCGGGTCGTCAACTGTGGCGGAATTGCCGCCAAAAATCCGCTGGTGATGCGGATTTATGCGGATATTATGCGTCGGCCGATTGCCCTTTCCCGCAGCGCTCAGACCTGCGCCCTGGGTGCCGCCATCGCCGCGGCCGTGGCCGCGGGGTCCGCCAACGGCGGCTACGATGATTTCAGCGCAGCCATTGCGGCGCTGACCGCGGTTCAACGGCGAATTTTTAATCCGGATCCAGCGCGAGCGGCCATCTATGACCGATTGTACCGGTTGTATCGGGTGTTACACGATGCGTTTGGCGTGGCGGGCCGGAAGGCCGATGTTTCGACCGTGATGAAGGATCTTATCGATATTCGCAACGAGGTTCGCCATGGGCTTTGATCGGCTCAAGGCCGAAGTCTGCCGTGTCAACCAGGCTTTGGCCGCCGCGGGCCTGGCCTTGCTGACGTGGGGCAATGCCAGTGGCGCCGACCGCAAGGCCGGGGTGATGGCGATCAAACCCAGCGGCGTGCCGTATGACCGCTTAACGCCGCGGACCATGGTGGTGGTGGCGCTGGAAACGGGCGATGTGGTGGACGGCGTAGGACAACCGTCGTCGGATACCCCAACCCATCTGCATCTTTACCGGAATTTTTCCGCAGTCGGGGGGATTGTGCACAGCCACTCCGACTTTGCCACCAGCCTGGCCCAGGCCGGCCATGAGTTGCCGTGCCTGGGCACCACCCACGCCGATAACTTTTACGGCGCCATCCCCTGCACCCGGGCCATGAGCGACGCGGAAATCCAGCGGCATTATGAATTAAATACCGGGCGGGTGATCGTGGAATGTTTTAAAGTCAGAGGCTTGGACGCCGGCCGGACACCGGCGGTTCTGGTGCACCAGCACGGGCCGTTTGCCTGGGGGCCGACGCCGGAAAAGGCGCTGGAAAATGCGGTAGTCTTGGAATTTGCCGCGAAAATGTTTTTCCAAACCCGGCTGCTTAATCCCCGGGCGGCGCCACTCAGCCCGGCGTTGTTGGAAAAACACTTTTTCCGCAAGCACGGGCCGGAAGCGTATTATGGGCAGGAAACCAAGAGAACATCCACAGATGGCCCAGCGCGGCGGGGCCGCAACCAAAATACATGTGCCGGGGGTAGCGGTCCGCTGCCGACCCTGCTGTCCTGATGACGAAAAAAATCCTCGCATGGCGCAAAGATTTTGAAGGATTGTGATACAGCGCGGCGAAGCCGCAACTAAACCTACGACTTTCGGTTCCGATGATCATCGGGATGGGCCGATATATTGGATTGCGGCGCCGCCGCGTCGGGTAGTCTGTGCGGTCTGTGGATGCGATTGGGCA
>JAKCCC010000306.1 GCA_021838985.1 Planctomycetota bacterium | reverse complement strand
CGTCTTCGAGTCGTCTTAAGGTGCCGTTTGATTCTTCTACAAGCCCGTAACCTGGTGAAAAAATACGGTGGCCGCACTGTCGTCAACCAGGTTTCCTTCGACGTCGGCGATCGCGAAGTGATCGGCCTGCTCGGCCGCAATGGCGCCGGCAAGACCACCACCTTTTATATGATCATCGGCATGGTGCAGCCGGACGGCGGACAAGTGCTTTTCGACGGCGTGGACGTAACCCGCCTGCCCATGTATCAGCGGGCGCGCCGCGGGATGGGCTATCTTTCCCAGGAGCCTTCGGTGTTTTTGCGCCTGTCGGTCGAACAGAATCTGCTGGCGATTCTGGAAACGACGCGGCGCCCGCGTCACCAGCGGCGTCAGGAAGCCGCCCGGTTAATGGAACAATTCGGCCTGACCCACACCCGCCGCCAGAAGGCCTATACGCTTTCCGGCGGCGAACGCCGCAAGCTGGAGATCGCGCGGGCGCTGATTACCAACCCCTCGCTCATTCTGCTGGATGAACCGTTCAGCGGCGTGGATCCTATCGCGGTGGAGGATTTGCAGCGCGAGATTCGCCAGCTCCGCGCGGAAATGGGCAAGGCGATCCTGATCACCGATCATAATGTCCAGCGCACGCTGGAGGTCTGCGATCGCGCGCTGATTATTTCCGAAGGCCAACAGATCGCCCATGGTTCCCCGCGCGAGTTGATCAACAATCCCCTGGTTCGCCAAACCTATCTTGGCCATACGTTCAAAGGCGACGAATTCGGCTAGTAGTCCTGCTCGAAAATTCGGTGACGTATTCCATTCAGCGGCCTTCACCTTGGCGGAAGGGTAATATGGCTCGAGCCTGGCGATAAGCCGGTCCATATCTTGGCGGGTGAACGTCCATTCGAAGGGCGTGGCCAGCTGCTGGTAGTAGCCTTGGAAGGCTAGAAGCTTTTGGGCGACGGTACCCACGTCCGCGAAGTCATCCGGCTGGAGCACTTTCCGGCTGACGATCGAAAAGTAAATCTCAATCTGGTTAAGCCAACTGGCATGCACGGGAAGCTGGACCTGGATCGCATTCGGATACCACGCCCCGAGGCGCCGCACCGAGGTCTGGCCGGCATGGGAAGACCCATTGTCCGTAATCCAGAAGACCCGTCGGGCGGAGCGATAAGGCTCCTGGATCATCACCAGATCGACCAAGCTATGGTAGGACGCAATGCCTGTTTTCGACAGGCATATTCCAAAGATTTTGGCCCGTCGGATGTCCCAGGCTGGCCATATAGGCCAGCACGCCGTGTCGTTCGTATTCGAATTCCACCCGTCCCGCACGCCCCGGCCCGGGCGGCTGGGTGGGCGCGATGCGTTTGCGGGCTTGCAGGCCGGTCTTCTCGTCGGCGCTGATCACGTAATCATCCGGTCCCAGCGGTTGGCCTTGGTAGAAGCCTTGGTAGAGGTCCAGGACCACTGCGGCCTTGGCTTGGAATTGGGGGTCACGCGGGAAAATCCAACTCCGGTAGGCCATGGTTTGATCGCATCGGCGCTGAGCCATCGCCAGACCGTGGCGCCGCTGATGGCCGCCACGATACCGCGCTGCACGGCCTCGCGGGTAATGTCAGCGTGGCTGAAACGAGAGAAGGGCAGGTCCCTCTCCGCAGGCAACTCGCAGGCCAGCGCCTTGACCTGCACTTCCACCTCAGGGGGAAAAAAGCCGGGGACGACCCCGGCGTGGGCGGCTTTCCAAGCCCGCCAGTCGGTCGTGGCAGAAACGTTGCCTCCATTTACTGACGATCTGACGCGGCAGGTCTAATCGTTCGCCGATCTGCTTGTTGGACAGATCCGCTGCGGCCAGCAGGACGACCTTGGCTCTGACCACGTCGCAATACGATGATGTATATCTCCGCGACACTCTGAGCAACTCACCCCGTTCCTCCTCCGTGAGAACTATCTCATAAGGCGACTTCCGTGGCATATAGAGGACTCCTTTCGGAGTCCATCTTACGCACTACCAGCTACGACTGCAACATAACATACGTCATATTATTTACGGTTAAGACCACTAGCTCTCAACGGAATCCCCCGGCGCTGAGGCGTTACCGGGATTCGGAAGATGCGGGATGTTGCAGCGATCGCACAACCTTGATGACTTGGCCGCGAAGTTCAGTTTGCATCCCACCCAACTGGCGCACCTGCTGGAGCCAGGCGTCGTGCGCGGAAGCTCCGGGGTTATGGATTAGCTGCTGGTTTAACTGCTGGGTGGTTTGATTAATCTGCACCTGCAACACCTTAAGCAACTTAAGCTGGGCCGCAGGTGGAATTAGCGGCGGCTGGCCTCCGCCGCTGCCTCCACCTCCGCTGCCACTGCTGATTTTGTCAATGCGGATCTGCTGCTTAAGGGCCTGGAGGATGTCCGTAAGCCCCATCAGGGCCGCGGTTTGAGCCGCCGGGACCGCGCGGTTCACGCTGGCCTGATTCAAGATATTCACGGCCACCTTCATGTTGTGGGCGATTTTACCGTTAAGCCATACGATCACCGGCGTCTGCCGGGCCAGAATGGAGCTTAAAACATTGACGGCGTTCCGGAGCGCCGCCTGTGCCTGACCGTCACTCTGGAGCTTGAGCAGGCCCGTTCTCTGCAAACCGCCATGCTGGCGCCAGCGCCGTCGGAGGGCGCTGGTGTCGGCGAGCAGGGACCGTTGCCGCTGGGCGATTTTCCGGTAGCGCTTGCGAATCGCGCGCAGCGTGGACAATTGTTGCCGCAGACGGTCTTGACGCAGCGCCCGGCGCACTGCGGTCAGCGCGTGTTGCAGGGCGGTAAGCGCCTGATTCTGGCTGGGGATCGACAGCGGTTGTTCGCCACGCAACAGGGCACCCGTGGCCTGGCCCATCAGGTGGGCGCTGTGGCGAAGCCACGCGCCCGCGGTGGTGGATGGGACGACCTGTTGGGCTTGTCCACCGGCGGCAAGAGCCCGAAGCTGCAGACGGCTTTCCCGATCGGCCAGCGGCGCTAAGACGCGGGCTGGCGCATCCGCCGGGGCGCTGGCGGTAGCCAATTTGACGGCCTGCTGTTGTTGGAGCAGCCTTTTGATGAGGGCGATAAGTTTTGCCAGACGGGAGATTTGTCGCTGAAGAGAGCGTTGCCGCGCCTGCCGCATCGCTCGAAGCATGTGGGCAAGCGTTTGCCGCGCCTGGCCCTGATTGGCCGCGGCGTGCTGCATTTGGTTCTGCGCCGCGGCCTGAGCGGCTAAGCGCATGGTGCTGCCTAAAGCCCTCTGGCTCGCCAAATCAGCGGCCTGACGCAACGCGGCCGCCAGGGCGGGATTCTGTTGCCTTAGCCGCTGTGCGCTGTCGGTCAGGTTGCGGGCCAATTGGTCAGCGCGGAGCGCCAGGTTTTTCTGCCGTCGGGCGAGCTGGGCCAGAGCGGTGCGTTGTCGCGGCGGCAATTGGGACGGGGTCATGCCAATGGTCCGCGGCGCCAGAGAACCGAGTTGCCGCTGTAAAACTTCCTGACGGCGAAGCAGGCGGGCGGTTTGCATTTCGAGGGAAGCCAGGCGTCCGGCCGCCCCCAGCCGTTGCAGCAGTTGCTGCATGATGACAATGGCGCGTTGCTGCCCCCCGACGGCGCGGGCGGCGGATTTTACCGCAGCAGGGAGCGGGGCCGGTCGCCGCAAACCCAGGTGACCCGACCGAGCCTGCCCGCCCACTGCTCGCCGAGGAGGGCGACTCGACGAGGCGAGCGGGGCGAGTCGGGCGCTCTGGGTAGCGGCGTGACGCAGGGCCGCGGCGGCGCGGGGCAGGAGATGCTGGCTGACCTGGGCCATTTGGCTGGCACCAAACCGGGCCAGCTTGCCCATCGCCCGTTGACTTAAGCCGTTGCGGGCGGCCATTCGCTCAATGCGGCGAAGGGTGCCGGCGATGGAAGCGGCGCGTGCCGCCTCGGCTGCCTGGCGGCGCCCCAGTGCCGCCAGGGTGGCGCGCTGGGCCGAAGTGATTTGACGGTTG
>JAKCCC010000305.1 GCA_021838985.1 Planctomycetota bacterium | reverse complement strand
TTCCGGGGTTAGCGCTGGTCGTGCGCTGGCGAGACGTTGACTCCATTCGGGCTGACCAGGGCCACACGCATATCCACCAGCAGGCTTCGCAACAGCGCGACTTTGCGGGGATCCGGCGACACGAGCTGCAGCGTTGAAACCAGGTACTGCCCCGCTCCCGCGGCATATTCCACCAGCGCGGCGCCGGAAGGTTTGGCTTGGCGTTCGGATTCGATCGCCGCGGCGGTTTTGAGATACTCTGGTTTACGCGTCCAGGCCAGCCAATTAATCCCGCAGGCCTTCAGCAGCACGCGGCCACCTTTAACCAGCGGCCCCGCCATTCCGTGGTCCAGGATGTAGGGGTTTTTATCTTGGGCGAAATACAGCTGCCCCAGGGAAAGCGGCGCCGTGATGGCGCTCTGACGGTTGGGCAGCAGGGACACCGCGCGGCGGTTGGTCAGCATGATCGGCGCCGGCAGCAGGCGGTTGACCGCGGCCAGTGAAGACGCCGTAACCTCCAGCACCAATACCTTTCCGCCGCGTGCGATGACGCGGCGCACCGCGCGGTCCAACGTCGGCCTGGGGCGGGCGGAGAGACTACGGGCATCCAAAATCAGCAGCGGCGCCGCGGGGGCGCCGGCGCCGCAAAGCGGGACCTGCAGCGCCGCCAATTCCTGGTGGAGTTTTCCGCCCACAGCGCCGGCGAATTGCACGTCGTCAATAACCGGGGGCAATGGCCGCGGCAACGGTTGGGGCGCCGGAAGCTTGGCCCAACGCGAAGGCTGCGGTCCGCCGGGCGCCCGGGCGGCGCGCACCGCCCGCCAGAACGACCAGGGTTCGAACAACGGCAGATGCGGATCGTAGCCGGGATTCAGGGTGGTGCAATACGGTCCTAAACGCTCCGGCTGCATGCCGGGGACATGGGGCACGAAGGATCCGAAGAATATGCCGTCATGCAGGTTCGGCCGCCGATGCAGGTTCGCCAATCCCAGTGGCAGAGGCTTTAGCCCATACCAAACCAGATTCCAAAGGCTTCCGTAGGCGCAAAGCTTGCGTTCCGCCGCCGCGTAGCGATAGGCTTGGTTGGCCAGGCCCTGCATATAGTCGTGCAGGTTGATATAGGCGCGGTCCCCTTCCAGTCGGGCTACCATCGGCCCCGAGGAGTAATAAGTTTCCGTACATTCGCCCACCGCGAAAGGCCGGTTATGCCGTGGGTTCGCTACCCAGGCGGCCCAATCGGAGGGCCGGCCATAATGGGCCACGAACACCGGCAATCGCCCCTGCAGGTCGCCGTCGCCATCGCTGGAGACCCAGGGGCGGGTGGGGTCCATTTTCTCCACCATCCGGGCCAACCGACCCAGACGGCCAAATACCATGGTTTCGGCTCGAGCCAGAACTTTGGCGGAAGCGTGGCTTCTTCGGACCACGAAGCGCAGCGCCGGGACTACTTCATTGGCCACGCTCCAGCCAAAAACGCAGGCGTGATTGCGATCCCGCAGCACCTGCGCGCGCAGCGCCCGCCGAAAACGTCGCCAGGTGGCCGGCTGCCAATAGTTGTTCCGGCAATGACTGGCGTGAATACCGCTCTCATCCAGCACCGCAATACCCATCTGATCGGCCAGTTGGAAGAAAAAGGGTGGAAAGGGCTGCACGGTCAACCGCACGGCGTTGCTGTGCGCCTGCTTCAGCATGGTGAACCAGGCCCAGGCGTAACGCGGCGTCATTTCCGGTACGCCCATAAAATGCCAAGCGTCGCCGCGTAACCGCACTGGATGGCCATTGAGTAAAAGTTGCCGGCCACGGATGAGCCATTGCCGCCAGCCGAACCGCGCGTACTTGCGGTCCTGGGTCACCTTGTGCTGACGCAGCGCTACGATCAGCCCGTAAAGCTGGGGCGAACGAAGGCTCCAGAGCGCGAGCTGGCGTCTGACCACGACTTGCAATGTAAAATCGCCACTTTTTCCCGCGGCCAACTCTTCCCGCGGCCCGGTGAAACGCAGCACGACACGACCGAGCGCCGATCGGCATTCCGGGGCGGTCAGCTCATTAGCGCGGTCCAACCATGTCCATGGCCGGACTTTCGCCGCCAGTCGAAATGACTGCCGCGACAGGCTGCCATTGCTTACCCGCACCCGCACGCGCAGGATATTCTTCGCTACCAGCGGCTGGATAAACAGCCGCGCCACATGCAGCCGCGGACGGGCCTGAAGAAACACATCCTGATCGATGCCCGCCACCTGCATACCCCAGAAGGATCCGGTGGGGTAGGGATAGAGACTCTGGTAAGGGCCGGGGATCTCAAAAAGGTGCGGCCCACGCACGCCCACCAGCAGTTCGTTGGGCCGGTCGAATTGGATCGTCTTGGTCAAGTCGACCTCAAACGGCAGAAAACTATTGAAATGGTTGGCTAGGAGGTGACCATTCACCACAATGCGCGCCGCGCCGATAATGGACATGAAATGCAGGTAGATTTGTTTACCTTTCCAGCTTGGCGGAATCTTGAACGTGGTTTTCAGCCAACCCATCTGGACCGCATTCCAGCTTTTCGGATAGGTTGGAAAGCACACAAACTCACTGCCGTTACCCGAAGCGAAACCATTGACATCCCAGGGCGACGGGATCCGAATCGGGGTTTTCGACCAGCTGTCCGCCCGTGGCGCCGGTAAAGGGGGTGGTCCCGCGCCGCGCTGGTAACCGTGCGGCAGGGTCAGCGGTTCGAAACGCCACAGGCCGTTGAGGCATATTTCCCGGCGAAATGGTTTTTCCACCGGCCGCACCAACCCCTGCTCCGGCGCGAATACGTGGCGGAATACCAGTGGGGAAGAGCTGGATGGAGCGCGGGCGGAAACACCGCCGGCGGCGCATGGCCAGATCGCCAGCACGGCCAGGGCGGTCACCCACTCGAAGATGCCCAGAAGCGAAAAACGCATCATCAACCCTCGGTAGCCACATTCCCGGCGATATGAAAACGCCGGGGGGAAAGCCCGGGCGGCCGTTGGATAACCAATTTCCTGCCCGTCAGCGTATTGCCGGTGATGACCGCTGAAGCGGCGTGCGGCGTGATCCGCACGGCAATTTCTTTGCCTCGAACCGGACGTTGAAACAAACAATTGCTGATCGTCGCCGCGCCGCCGTCCAGCAGGAACGCAGGTTGGTTCTCGTGGCCCCATTGGGCAAAAGTGCAGCCGATAAAGCTGATCGCTCCCTGGCCACGCAGCAGTCCCACGTGCCGATGTTGTCCCACCCAGAATGAACAGTTATGCAGCGATACCGGCCCGGTATTGTGGGGACCAAGCAGGATGGGGCCATCAAAGGAACTGTTCGTGATCAGCAGACCTGGAAAGCGCGCGTCGTCCACCACCAGACCAGCTCGGCCGCAGCCTTCCGCATCCAAGCCGACAAAATTTCCATAGCACGGGCCGTGGCAGCCGGGGTACGGCCCGGGGGTTTTGATGAAATGGAATCCGATATGGCATGGGCACACCGAGCAGTCCAGCATCTGTTCGCTGTCGCTGCGACCAATGAGAAAGGCGGTTAGCTCGCGCTGGATGAATTGTCCAGTTTCTTTCCCCGCGGTGCTGGCTCCGAAGGAGCCAAACGGCCAGATATGCACGTTTTCCACCCGGCCCGTATCACAGCACTTATCTATAAACACGCCGGTCTTGAGCATTTGGCCATACAGGTTGCGGATATAGTGCCGATGGCCGGCCACCGTGCCGCAATCCACCCCCTGCCAGGCGTTCACCAGCAACACGTTCTGCACCGAGACATCCGCAAACATTTGGCGGATGGTCCAGGGATACTCCACCGGCGGATAGGTCTGCTCGGGATAGTAGATCGTCAAACCGTACACACCGCTGCTGCCATACAGGGAAAGTAAAGGTTCTCCATCGGCTTTCCCTCGCCCGCCTACCGCCAGCAGAACGCTGCCGCCACCCCTGGTGGATAGCCCGTGCCATACCGGCAGCCGCCCTGATTGCTCCGCCCCGCCCTGCGCCGCACGG
>JAKCCC010000304.1 GCA_021838985.1 Planctomycetota bacterium | reverse complement strand
CGCTGTGGGTTATGACCTCCGGCATATAGCGCCGGATGCCTTGTTTGGCCAGGCGCGGCAAAAGATGATCGGCGATGGCATAGAGGAACTCGGTATGGTCCACCGTGACCTCCGCTACCGTCAGGCGCAGGCTAGCGTGGCTGGGGGAAGCATCTTTACCTGCGCCGATTTCCCACGCCCCCTGTTTCACGCGGTGGTGATTTCGACCCAGGGCTGTTTCGTATTGCATCGTCACCTCTGGAACCACCAGGCTCGGGGCAACGCCAAATTGTTTACGAATCACGGCGTAGACGTATTCCCGGCAATCCCACCACAAATCGCGTGCCTCGTGCTCGTGCAACGGCCCCGGCAGAAACAGCACCCACTTGGCGGGAGTCGTGGCGTGCGAGGCCAGCTTAAAGCGATATTCATCCACCACGTGCAAGAGATCACTTGCCGGCGGTGATTCCAGCAGACTGGAGATGCTCGCGAAGCGCGGCCAGTATTGCAGCAAGGCGCCCGCCGCGGCGTATTGGAAATCAAATCCCTGCACCAAGCCCGCCCGCGGGCCAAGCTGGAAGGAATTGCCCTGGGCCTTGCCATAATCGGCCAGCGTGCGCAGACAGGCGGTGGTGAATAAGTGTTTTCGCGCCCCGCGGTATACCGGCATGTTGCACTGGCCCTGGTGCAACACGGTATTGCCCGTGATACGTCCGCCGATCTCCCAGGTGGCATGGGTCAGCAGGCGATGAATCCGCCGTCGTGAACTGGTGAACTGAAAACTATAGGAAAACCCCGTCCAATACCGGCCGGCCAATTTCAAGGCCACCGGGGCCAACCTCAACAACAGCCGATCCACCACCGGTTCAAGGTGCTCCCGCAACGCCAGCGTAGCCTGCCCGTGATCGTCCTGATACTCCCGGTATTCACCAGGCCAGCCAATGGCATCCAGATCCACCGTGGCGCTCGGCCCGGTCTGGACTACCTTCCGGACCTTGAACCGCGCGTACTGAATGCCATCCGGAGTGTCCAGATGGACCGTGAAAGGACGCCGCCCGCTGCGCAATGCCGTGCCCGCGATCGTGATGCCGCCGAGCCCCATGAACTCCCCTGCACTGCTTTGCATGAGCGGCACGAGGGCCTCACCAATCTGGAGCGGCTGCATCTTCCACTGGGCTTGTCTATAGCTACCTGATCTCATTTACCAATTACCCCAGCACCCGATATTCGCCCGGCGGCAGGGTCAGTTTCGTGTCCGGGAAGACAAATCCCGGCAACTCCATCGCCTTGCGCAGCGTGGTGGTAATCGGTTTGGCCGTTGGATTATTCGCCGACACCTGCCACCGGCTCGGCTTGTCCTGCAGGTGCATCACGCCAATGAACAAATCTTTACCTGCGGCGTCAGCGATAATCGGATGGCCAGCCACCATATGGGTTTGGGGCGCTAAATCCACATACATCGGCACGTGGGCACAGCCAAACTGGTCCACGCCCAGTTCCCGGTAGCGGTTCTCACCGGTGCCATAATTGCCCAATACGTAGCCGGTCTTCTGGAACAACCCCGCTGTCCAACGGCGGTTGAGGCCCTTGACCCGCAGCGGAAGAGTCAGGTTCGTTTTCCAGCTTGGCCGCGGCACCACCACTTCCACCGCCCCGTGGTGGGGTTCACATTCAATAAAGCCCGGCGAGGGCAGCGGCGTACCGCGGAGAACTTTCATCCCTTCCGGATGGTGGAGATAGTTTAGCAGCCGCGTGACATCGTTTTGGCTTTTCAGCGACATGTTTACCGGTACGCCCAGCGAAAACAACTCAAAGGTGTACGTGTCACCCGCCCGGACCTTCTTACCGGAAAGGTCGGCGTAGATTGTCAGTGACTGAGGCTGCGGCCCGACCTGCAATTGGATCGCCTGCTGGCGCACGATGAAAATATGGCTGCACGCGGTCCTCGGACTGTACAGGGCAAACCAGTCACCGGAGGCAAGTGCGAAAGTGGCCGTCTGGTTCAGGGTAAAACAATCCATTCGCCGCGTTATCGTGGCCGGCGCTTGGCCTAACAACAGGTAGACCGGTTTGACGGTCTCTGGAAGCCAGTAATTATCCTGCAGCAGTGTTAGCCGCTTTACTGTGCCATCCTGCCTGAAACGAATATCGTCTCGGAATAGGCAGGCATCGATGCCCTGGCGCACTGCTTTCGCCGGCCAACCCGTTTCGGGCACACCCACCGTGGGCGGAGGATAGACCCACAAACGCAGCACGAATTCCATCAATCGGCCGGGTCCAGCCAGTGGGCCGAAGCTGACCCAGGAGTTTGCGACGACCACGTCGGCGGCGAAGACCCGATCCTGCCGTGACGCCACCGCGGTAGCGCCTTCGTCGGAATAATCCAGCAGCGGCGTATTTTCAAACCGCCGGCCATCCTCGTCACCTTGATTGGTGCTCAGGACCGGCCGACTTCCATCCTGTAAACTTACCAGCCGAATCACCGCCGGCGGCCCGCCGTCCCAAGTCACCCCCGCGATATCCGGCGGCAGCGGGGCAACCAGGGTGGGATGCATCCCCATCGGCCCGTGGGCGAGTAAATTGCGCCAATCGCAATCGTTGACGTGATCACTGCAAAATATCGGGGCATAAGTGCCATCCTTCCAACACCGCCGGGCGAAACTGACCGCCTGGCCCCCTTTTAGATCTGTTGCGACAAGCACCAGATTTCGCTGGATGGTCGCGTCCAGTTGGAGCCTGGCGCTGAATTGTTTGGCGCCATGACATTCCCATCGCTGGAATAATTCCGGGCCGTTATAGATGCGGATCTCTTTCAAACCCGCCGCCGCGCTGACCTGCAGCGGCGCCTCCATGATCGCCGGTTTGGTGACGAATTCTTCCGCCCCCAGCGTCCAGACCCGAACCGTCTGGGGCCAGGCGTGAATAATCGGACCGTCGGAGGGGAAAGTGTTGTAAGAAGCGTATTGGTTCGGCCACCAGAGGCCATCCCGAAAAATATTCGCTACGGAACTCGCCTGGACGCAAGTCAGCGCGTGCCCCAAATTCACTTCGCGCGTCAACTCCGTCGGCGACCGAACTTCGTTAAATGAAATCGGCGCTGGCGGAATAGTGCCTGCGGCGGTGGTTAGATAATCAGCGGTATTGTCTTCCACCAACCTGCCGTCTTTGTAATAACGGATGGCCGCCATGGCGTAGTCCCGCAGATCAGAGATCCGCATCACATGGGGACTGGCGGAAAAATGATAGAAGCCCAGATTGCCGTGGCCGCCCCAAGTATAGATCATCCAGTTGCCCGCGACGGCGACCCCACTACCGGCCGTATACTGGCCCGCCGCGTTGCGCGGCTCCAACTTGAAGAGCGTTTGGTGGGGGCCGGTCAGGAGTTTGGCCGGTGGCCAGGGATCATGACCTTTTTCCACCGGCCCGTAGCAGAACAGGTGATCGCCCGTATTGGCCTCGATGGCGTAGCCGGGCAGCAGCGTCATTTCACTATCGGAAAACCGCTTGCAATCCGCCTTCAGGCGGGCCCATTTGTCGCGGGTCAGTTGGGCGAAATCTTCCAGGAACACGATAAATTGCAGGCCTGCCTTTTTCGCGGCCGCGGCATATTCTGCCACCGTGCCGGAACCAGAACTGTGGGCCGTTTTGGCTCCGATTAAACCCTGGTATACCCTCCAGTCAAAGCTGGCGGCGGAGGGATCTACCGATTGGCAACTGGAGTCTCCGCCAAACCATCCGGCGATAGCCTTTTTCTGAAGATTGGGCGCCAGCAGCGTCTGCTGGCCGGTGACATAGCCGCCCACGGCCTTGTTTTTCAGCGATGGCTCGGCCAGCCAGCGCCAAGTGTTTTCCAAAAGCCGGCCGAAATCGCTCGGCCTGCCGCCGTAGCCGCGGGACAGGACCTGCCGATCGTAAATCCATTTCACGCCAGAGCCGATGGAAAATTGCGGCCATTGATTGACCAAGGCAATGCGCCCAGCTCCCTTCTGGCGAAGCGCGAATAACG
>JAKCCC010000303.1 GCA_021838985.1 Planctomycetota bacterium | reverse complement strand
AATGGCCCACCCGCCAGCGCCCTGGACTATTCCTGGCGGCGCTGGCGCTGTGGCGGCGGCTGACCTCCGGCCGGCATCCCGTGCGTTATCTCGTTTCCACGGACGCCGATGACGCCACGATGCAGGCCCCGGCCGTGCGCGAAGCCCTGGCGGGGTGGCCCGACGTAACCGTCGCGGTAGGACCCGCGGGGCGGACCAAAATCCAGGCCTGCAACGCCGATTTGCCGGCGCCGTCCGCCGGCCCGGCCGACGTGGCCGCGCGCCTGGGCTTTCAGCCCGACGTGTTGGTGCTGGCCAGCGATGATATGCTGCCGCAACAGGCCGGCTGGGATGACCTGGTCGCGGCGCAGATGGACACGTGGTTCCCCGCCCTGGATGGGGCGCTGCATTTCAATGACGGTTATCTGGGCCAGGACCGGCTCATCACGCTTTCCATCCAGGGTTGGAACCTGTTCCGCCGCTTCGGATATCTTTACCATCCCGCCTACCGCAGCTTCTTCTGCGACAATGAATTTACGGACGTGGTGCGGCGGCTCGACCAATATCATTACGATCCGCGGGTGTTAATCCGCCATGCCCACATCGGCCGCCGCCCGGACCCGCTTTATCAACGCAATGCCGGCGACTGGGCGGCCGACCAGGCCACTTATGAACAGCGGCGGGCCGCCGGTTTTGGGCAATCCCCGCCGCGGCTAAGCCTTCTCATCGCTTCGCTGGAAAAACGGCGGGCGCTGCTGCAGGGCCTGGTCCACGAACTGCATCGCCAGATTTTCGCGCAGGCCGATCCGTGGGCGGTGGAGCTGCGCATCGACCGCGATGACGGCGCCCGGCCCATCGGCGCCAAACGGCAGGCCCTGCTGCGCCGGGCGCGGGGGCGCTACCTCTGCTTTATCGATGACGACGACATGGTTGCGCCAACGTATGTCCATGATATTCTGTCCGCCCTGAGCGCGCGGCCCGACGCGGATTGCGTGGTCTTCGCCGGCCGGTTGGAGGTGGAGGGGCGATACCTCGGGCCCTTCGATTACTCCCTGGCCCACCGCTATTACCACCAGATCGGCCACAACTATTTCCGCACGCCGAACCATTTGTGCCCGGTGCGGCGCGAATTGGCCCTGGCGGTGGGTTTCGCTCCGCTGCGGCGCGGCGAGGATACCGACTACGCCCGGCGGCTCTATCCGCGGCTGCGGACCGAGGTCTCCATCGACGCGGCAGCGCCGCCCGGCGCGCCGCGGCCCGCCCCGGCGCCGGCCCACACGGGCGGGGCGCGCAAAACCCTGTATTATTATCGCTTCAGCCCCACCGGCACGGCCACGCAAAGATAAACCGTCGCGGGTGGAGCCTTATCCGCCCGGCCGGGCGGCTATAGCTTGGGCATGGCTATTTGCATCAAGGAAGACCTGCTATCGCCGGAGCCGGTGCAGTGGAACGCCACGGGCTACCGCATCACCCGCAAGTTCCAGGTCACCGGGCTGGCCGCATATTCCCCCACCCTCCGGCCCCTGATGGCGGTGGCGGCCACCGACGCCACCACCGGATTTAGCATTCCAGCCATCGGCGCGGCGCACCCGGACCGGCCCGAGGCCGTGGTCCGGCAGGTGCGCGGCCTGTGCCAGGGTTTCGATTGCTTCGACGTGCTCTGCGAGTACCAGTGGGACTTGTACCCCAGCGCGTATCTGAAAAGTTTCGACGCCTCCCTGGTCCAGGTGTTGCGGCATTACGACGCCTCCAACAACCTCGCCACCGTCACGTATACGCCCCCGGGTGGCACGCCGCAGACGGAAGTCGCCGATCTGCAGCGCCTGATTCTTAACGCCACCGTTTCGTTTCATTTTCTGGAGACCGCGGATCCGGAGGCGTTAACGCTGGCGTATGCCGGCCTGGTGAATTCCGCCGTGTGGCGCAATTATCCGCCGCGCACCTGGCTGTGCCTGCCCATCACCGGCCGCACGCATGATGGCGCGTGGTACCGTAACACCTACAGCTTCGCCTACAACCCGGAAACCTGGGATGAATACGCGGTGTTCCGCAACGTGGATGGACGCATTCCGCCCGGCGTGGCCGGCAGCATCGTCACCGACGGATCGAGCATGAACGGCAACGGGTGGGGCCGTTTTATTATCTTTGGCCAGACCGATTTCAACACCGCGTTTCCTAACATCAAGTGATCCGTCCGAGCCGCCGCGCTGGACGGCGTGAAGAAACAGCACACGCCAATTGACCGCGCGATTTTTGGACAATAGGAACCTGGTCATGCCCCAAACGCCCTTACCCGAATGGTCCGCCCGGGACGAACCGTGGCGGGAAATCGCCGGGCAAATCAATCGCATGGTTCGGCAGGTGAACACCGACGCCGCCCTCCTGGCGGGCCGCGGCCTGACGGCAACCCGTTTGGCCGGAACCGGCGCCGCGCTCGCGGCGGCCCGGGGCGACTGCCCGCCGGGGCTGCGGATGTTGGTGGTGCGCATCACCGCGGCCGAGGCGGGGGCGGGGAAGTATGCCGGGCACATTTTTTCGCCGAACTGCACGGCCCAAGCCAGCACGGCTCTGTTCATGCCGGAGGGCATGCTCGACAGCGCCAACAACAATGCGCTGATTCTGAATTTAGCTGAAAACGGCCTGGCGTTGCCGAATCGTCTGCTGGAAGGCTCGTATCACGTGGGGGTGCACGTTGGCGTGACCAGCGAGTCCACGCCACGAGCGATCGTGCTGGTCGCTGATCCAGGCCCGGTGCTCTTCCCGGTCCAGGTAACGCAGGACGGCGGCAGTGACGGCACGGCGAGCTATCCGGCCAGTTGGACCTATGCCGTTTTCGTGTTGGATCGATCCGTGACTTTAGGCACGCAGGTGCCGCTGGCGAGGCCGCGGCCCGTCGGAAGCATGATCTACCAGACCGGCGAGCCTGCTTTTGGCCTGGCCTTCGTGGACGCCGCCGGCGCGCTACGCCTCTGGGACGCCGGGGAAGTGCCGGCGGCGTAGGACGGGGAGACAGGACAACAAGATACAGCAGAAATTCTGTAATTATAGCCTACACAAACATCACTGGTAATAATTTATCGTCGGTTATTGCAAAAGTTCTGCACGTAAGGCTATAATGTTTTGCAGGAATAGCCATCAGGGACCGTCGGCCCCGGGGCGTTAAAGGGCGAAGCACTCGCCAGCTTATCTGTAACTGCTGCGCGGTTCTCCCACGGTAGGAACAACGAGGCGTTGCCATGCTTTTAGAATTTACGGTCGAAAATTACCGATCATTCGGCTCTCCACAAACGTTTAGCATGATCCCCGGAAAAGAGCGAGCGCATCAGGAAAACCTGTTCAACCTGGAGCAACGCGACCAGCCGGTGTTGCCGACCGCAGCCATATACGGAGCCAACGCTTCCGGTAAGAGCAACCTGATCCGCGCTTTGGGCTGCATGCTCAATCTGGTTCGGATTTCCGCTACTCGGCTCAACCCCGGGGACCCGTTGCCGGACGTTGTTCCATTCCGTCTGGACGCGCGGTATAGCAGCCGGGCCTCGCGATGGGAACTGGTCTTTGTCCATGGCAGGCGCTTGCTCCGCTACGGTTTCTCCGCGACCAGCAAGGCCGTGGAAAATGAATCGCTCCTTGAGATACGTCCTTCGTCCCCGGACCGGACGATTCTGGAAAGAACGGTGCGCGGGGGGCAAACAACGTGGACCTTCGCGGCGGCCTTCGATGCATCAACGAGAACGCTTCTCCAGGAACGGACACGAAACAACGCTTTGGCGTTGTCCGCAGGCGCCAATCTCAATATTGGTGAACTCCCGAATATTTTCGACGCGCTGACCAACGGCATTCTGGCGGTGGACATGGGGCCGCCAGGTCCAGGCGCGGCCCCCCTGCCCTTCGATTGGCTTGGCCGCCTCAGTCGTGACTCCGGGCTGAGGATCAAGGTGGAAGCGCTGTTGCGCGACGCGGACAGCGGAATAGTGGGCCTTAACGTCGAGCCAGCGCGGCCGGATGACGCCCAGGTCGAAGCGATGGTCAAAGGCCTTGC
>JAKCCC010000302.1 GCA_021838985.1 Planctomycetota bacterium | reverse complement strand
GCGCCGGCAACTGGACACCGCGCAGGCCACGCTGGCGGGCGCCCAGCAACAGAATGCCGCCCAGGTCGCGGCGGTGGACGGCGAACTGCAGGCTTGCCGCGAGGCCCGCCGCCACGCCATGGCCAAGGTGCCCCACGAAGCGCTGCGGCAGTATGAACGCATTGGGAAAAAATATCCGGGCCAGGCCTTAGCGCCCGTGGAATACCGGGAAAAGGACCTGGACACCATTACCTGCGGCGGCTGTTTCATGAGCCTGAACATCGAAGATATCAATCTGTTGCGCGGCCGTGACGAAGTGCGGCACTGCCACAGTTGCGGCCGAATCCTGTACCTGCCGGAAATGGCGCCCCATGATTTGCCCTCCTCCGTCTGATAGCCGGATTTCCCTGATGCCGCACGCCTACGCCAAGTTAATCCTCCACTTCGACGGTGGCGCGCGCGGAAATCCCGGCCCGGCCGCGCTGGGCGTTACGCTGCAGCAACCCGACGGGCGGACCGTCTACGAGGCCGGTGAGTTTCTCGGCGTGAAGACGAATAACGTCGCCGAATACGAAGCGCTCACGCGCGGACTCGAGATAGCCTGCCAGCTGCAGGTGCGGGAACTGATCATCCGCGCCGACAGCGAACTGGTGGTTCGGCAGATCCAGGGCCGGTACCGCGTCCGCCACGCCAATTTGCGTCCGTTGTATCAGCGGGTCCAGGGCCTGCTGGCGCGAATTCCACGCTGGTCGATTGAACACGTCTACCGTGAGGCCAACCACCGGGCCGACGAACTGGCGAATCTGGCCCTGGACTGTCGCAGCAAAGTGGAGCCTTCCGGGCCTGCGCGCCCCGATGGAACTGGCGGGGCGTGACCGATGCGGACGCGCCACGGAACTTTTCATACCTCCGTGGGGCCGCCGGAGCCGGGCGGACGCGTGCGCCGTACGCTGCTGCCCTGGTATGCGGCGGTGTTGGTCCAACAGTTTTCCGTTAGCCTGTCGCTTAATACGGTTTACTATTTCGCGGGCTACGAATTACACACGACCACCGCCGTCCTGCTCTGGATAGCCGCCGCCGGCGGCCTGGCCTATCTGCTCGGCGCCTGGGTGGGCAGTTACTGGGTGGATCGGCTCGGTCAGCGCCGGGTTTTGCTGACCCTGGGCCTGGTCAACCTGGCGGTATTTGCCGTGGCGGTCGCGGGTGTCATTTGGCGCAGCGAACTGCTGCTGGGCCTGCACGTGGTGCTGCTGAACCTGTCGGTTTCGTGGATGTGGCCGGCTTTGGAGTCCGCGATCACCCGTAGCCCGGGACGAATGCGTCTAACTACGCGGGTAACGCTTTACAACCTTACCTGGGCGGTCGGGGCGTTTGTCGCCTTCGGCCTCAACGGCGCCTTGGCGTTCTGGTTTACGTGGGCTGGGGTGTTCGCCTGCGCGGCGCTGGCCATGCTGCTGGCCTGGGCGATTATTTTCAGGCTGGCCATCCCCCAACACTTAATCAGCGCCGAACATGTCTGCGACGACCCGGCCGAGGAGCAGCATACGCAGCAGGTGCTGGCGTCGCCTCAATCGGCGCCTTTGCTGCGCATGGCGTGGGTGGGCAACATGCTGGCCTATGTCTGCAGCAATGTCATCACGCCCGTGATGCCCGCCCTGACCTTGGCGGCGGGCCTGCGTTCTTACGCCCTGGCGACCGCGGTCGGCGCCACCTGGGCCTGGGCCCGGGCGCTGGGTTTTGGCATTGGTTGGCTCTGGACCGGCTGGCACTACCGCGTACGCTGGATGCTGATCTTCTTTGCTCTGCTGGCGCTGACCACCGAGGCGCTGCTTCTGAACCATTCCCTCGGACTGCTGATTGTGTTGCAGGTCGTCTTTGGACTGGCTATGGCCATGCTCTATAGCGCTTCGTTATATTACTCCATGCATTTAAGTCGTGGTTCGGCGCGCCAGGCCGGCATCCACGAGGCGGTCATCGGCGCCGGCACCACCGTCGGACCGGCGCTGGCCGCCCTGGCGGGCGCGGCCAACGCACTGCCGCCGAAAGCGCTGGCGATTTTTCTCGTGCTGTTGTGCGGCGGAAGCGCCATGGGCATTCTGGCCGTAGGCGCCCGCGGCTTGGTAAGCCCCTTGCCGGCCCCGGCGCCGCGCGGGGAACGCCACGCGGAGGCGTGAGGTTTGGCGCGCCGGACGGGTCGGATTTTTTGCCGCCAGCGGAGATTGAACCGCTTGCCAACAGCTTTTATACTTTTCAGAACTTTTGTGGGATGGTTTCCACTTTTTGGGGGATAAGGTGCTATGGTTTCAACCGCCACGGACGTGATGGCGCCGGCGCCGGCCGGCCTGGCCCCCTATTTGGCCGCGGTGGAAGAACTGTTTCGCGCCGAACTGCGCAGCGCCTTGCCGCAGGTGCAGCAGCTTTTAGTGCATGTGGAACGATTCCGCGGCAAGATGTTGCGCCCCACGCTGGTGCTCCTGGCCGGATTGGCCGCTCAACCGGAAGCCGCCGCCGACAGGCCCATCCCGCCACTGGGCGAGACCCATCTGGTCCTGGCCACCGTCGTGGAGATGGTGCACTTGGCCACGCTGGTCCACGACGATGTCCTGGATCAGGCCGAGATCCGCCGGCGCGGCGCCACCGTGAATCATCTGCATGGCAATGAGATCGCGGTGCTGTTGGGAGACTGGCTGATCAGCCATGCCTATTATCTGTGCAGCAGCCGGGCCGGAGCGGCCGCGGCGCGGCTCATCGGACAAACCACCAATATCGTCTGCGAAGGCGAGCTGGCCCAGAACTTCAACCGTGGCAACTGGAGCCTGCGGGAAAGCGATTATTTCGACATTATCTATCGCAAAACCGGCAGCCTGATTGAAACCGCCTGCCGTATCGGCGCCGCCCAGACCACCTCCGACCGGTCCACCATTGAAGCGCTGGCCCGGTACGGACGCCAGGTTGGCGTCGCCTTCCAGATTATCGATGACGTGCTGGACCTGACCGGCCAGGCCAAAGCCATGGGCAAATCGCTGGGTACGGATATTGACCGGGGTAAATTGACGCTGCCCCTGATTCATTTTCTGGCTACCGCCGCTCCGACGCATCGGGAGCTGCTGATCGGTCTGCTGGAATCGCCCGAGGCCGATCGCGTGGAAAGAGTCCGGCAGCTGCTGATTCCCAGCGTCTCGGTCGCCTATGCCCGCCGCCGCGCCGAAATCCTGATCGCCCAGGCCCTCGCCGCCATCGATATCTTGCCCGCCTCCGACGCCCGGGAGAGGCTCAGGTATTTGGCGCGGATGGTGATTACCCGCCAGGGTTAACAGGGGCTTCGATATCGGTCACGGTAGCGATGATTGGCGCCGGTTCTATCGGTTTCACGCGCCGGCTGGTTCAGGATATCCTGGCCGTTCCCGAAATGGCCGGGACCACTTTTCATCTGACCGATATTTCCGAGCGGAATCTGGATATGGTGGCCCAGCTTTGCCGACGCGATATCGAAGCCAATCACCTGCCCGCAAAAGTCCACACCTTTCTTAATCGCCGCGAAGCCTTTACCGGCGCCGACTACGTGATCTGCACCATCCGCCAGGGCGGGCTGGAGGCCTTCCAGCTTGATATCGAGATACCGCTGCGCTACGGGGTGGACCAGTGTGTGGGCGACACGCTGTGCGCCGGCGGCATCATGTACGCCCAGCGCACCATTCCCGCCCTGCTCGATTTTTGCCGCGATATCCGTGCCGTCGCCAAACCCGGCGCGTGGTTGTTGAATTATTCCAACCCCATGGCCATGAACACCTGGGCCTGTCATAAATATGGCGCCGTGAAAACCGTCGGCCTGTGCCATGGCGTGCAGGGAGCGCATTGGCAGATCACCTCCTGCATCGAACGATGGGCCAAGCAGCAGGGGTTACTGAAAGCCAATGAAGCCTTGCATCGTCGGGATGTGGACGTGATCGCCGCCGGCATTAACCATCAAACCTGGTTTATACAGGTGCGCTGGCGCGGAATAGACATGCTGCCCCGGCTGGCGGAACTGTTCGCGGCGG
>JAKCCC010000301.1 GCA_021838985.1 Planctomycetota bacterium | reverse complement strand
GGTCATCAGCAGGCGGCCCAGCACGGAGGTGTAGTATTGCTTGCGAACCATCGTATGCTGGCGGGCGGCGAATTCCGCATGGGTGCTGCGTTCGCGACGGAAGCCGCGCACCACCTGGATGCCGGCAAACAGATCATTGACCCGCGCCGAAAGCATGCTCCGGTCGTCCCGGATGTTGCGCCACAAGGGCCGCAAACGCCGAAAAATAATCCAATGAATCACCAGGGCCGGCGGAATCAGCGCCGCGGCGATCACAAAAAGTTTCCAACTGGTGGCGATCAGGATCAGCAGCACGCACCCGACCCGAAACAGCGCCGAGGTGGGATTTACGATGGCGTTCTGGATGCCGCCGACCACCTGGTCCGTATCGCTCATGATGCGGCTGATAATGCCGCCGGTACGGTAGTCGGCCAGCTGCCCCAGCGGCAGAGTGGCCAGATGTTCGTGCAGACGTTGGCGCAGCGTCGCGGCCAGGCGGTAATTTAGCCGCTGCACCGCCAACATGCGGACCCACGAAGCGGCCACGGAGACCACGACGGCCGCGGCCAGAACCAACGTCAGAAAAATCAGGTCATGCCACACGGACGAGGTCAACCATAGCCGCAGAGTGGCGTTGGGAATCCATGACCCCAGCGGCAGAGGGCGGTTACGAAAAACGTCATCGATCAGCAACTTCAGAATAAAAGGCGAAATCAAGGCGGCCAGGGCGCTCACCAGCACCACTGCGATCAGCACGGCGACCGCACTGTAGTAGCCGCGCAGCATCAGGCGGTACTGGCCCAGCAGATGCCATTTGGTGAATTTAAAATCGTGTGGTGGCGGCGGGCCGGGAGGTGGGCCGTCCCAACGCACCGCCGCGGGCGAAGGTTGGGAGTGGGGGGGGGCGGGTTCCTGGAGTCGGTCGCCCCGCAGGAGGCCGGAACGAACCTTGCTGCGAAATTCCCGGAATCGCTGCCGGCTGGACTTCATATAGCGAAGTTTAACGTCCATTTGCTTCCAATGCTATAATGGCGTTAGAATAAAGGTGGCAGGCAGACGCATCCGAGCACCGGGTGGTAGCCCGGGGGGTTGCCTCCTGCGGAAAGTTTACTTGCGAGGCACGCGAAACATGGGTCAATTTTTTGGATCGCCGAACCAGGGCTATAACGATTCCGTGGTGCCCGCCGCCCAGGCGGACGTCCTCGAACAACGTAAATTCATTACCAAAGTTTTCGGATGGATGACGGTGGGATTGGCGGTCAGCGCCATCGTGGGATTGCTGCTGGATCGTAACCCGCAGGCCGTGATGGCGATCGGCCGCAATTGGATTCTGGTGGCCATTCTGCAGATTGGCCTGGCCATGGGCCTGGGGCTGGCCATTAACCGCATCAGTGCCGCCCTGGCCACGCTGCTGTTCCTGGCGTTCAGTGCTTCCTTTGGTCTGACGCTTTCCGTGGTCATGCTCATCTTCACCCGACAGTCCATCTATGCCACGTTCTTCGTCACCGCCGGTACCTTCGGCTCCATGGCCGCGTTCGGTTATGTAACGAAGCGTGATTTGACTTCCGTCGGGCATATGGCCGGTATGGCGCTGTGGGGAATTGTTATCGCCATGGTGGTGAACATGTTCATGGGCAGCGCCCAGTTCCAATATTTGATTTCGATCCTGGGGGTGGTGGTGTTCGTGGCCCTGACGGCCTATGACACGCAGAAAATCAAGTACATGTATATGGTCGGGGCGGACGGCTCGGAGGTGCACCAAAAAGCCGCTATTATGGGCGCCCTGCAACTTTACCTGGACTTCATCAACCTCTTTATGTTTATGCTGCAGTTCATGGGCCAGCGGCGGGATTAGGAGCCGCTATCCGCTCCGGCAGATCGTCGTCCAGCGTTCGCCAGGTAATGCTTCGGCTGACCGCCGCCATCACGGTATGCAGCAAACGATTGCGATGCCGACAATAATTCACCAGCGGCACCAGCTTATGGCCCAGATCACGCTTGGCGAAGTAACCAGTCTGCCCGCTCTGTAATTCCCGGGCGCCTGTGGCGGTAGCCCACCGTACTGCCTCCTCCCAGAGCCGGAAATACATGAACCAGTCACCGGTGTAGTCGTAGTCCAGCCCGATGAATTTATTAATGGCCTTCCATCCGCAGCGGAACAGCAGCATAAACGCGACCATCTTGCGCCGTGTTTTTTCCCGCAGGATCAGAAAATGGCAAGCCGGCGCCTTGGCGATGGCCCGGAAGAATTCAGGGGTTAATCGCTCGAACTTGGTTTTGCCTCGGCGCCAGGTGTTTAAATACAGGGCAAAAATCTCTTGCAATTCCGCCGGGCCGGGATGCTGCGTACAGGTTACTTCCAAGTCCCCCTGGGCGTGGCTTTGGCGCAACTTTTTGCGCAGTTTATATCGATTTTCTGAATCCAGTGTCTTTAAATAGGCGTCAAATCCACCGGAGGGAAGGTCTACCTTGGTGCCAGGAAAACTCGGAATCCGAAAGAATTTTTCAGTGCTGACCAGTCGATCCAGCGGCAACCAGTTAGCGGCGGGAACGTCTTTCCATACCACCAGGCTGCTCCGCTGAGCCGCAGCCCGTTGCTGTACCGCCTGGACGATCACCGGCAGGCACTGCTCCAGCGGCCACTCGGGCGGCAGGGCAATCAGGCCTTCATCGGCGCACGGCGAACCGACGAAAAAAGTCCGCTGGTAGCGCAGCCACGCCGACAGCCGGCCGCCGGCTTGCAGCAGGCGCCTCGCCAGCGGCGGGGCGACTAGGTCCAGCGGCAAGTCCATGGTGAACGCCGGCACGACTCCAACCGACTGGCCGGCCTGCTGGAGTACGAGGTAACTGAAGCGAAACTGATCACCCAGCGCGCCGGCCTCCAGCGCCGTGTACCACCAACTGCCTTCCACGGACGGCGGAAAACAACGGCCTAGAACGTCCGCCGACACCGCGGCAATGGAATCAACCCAGGTGGTCTGCAGATCCAAATTCATGCGCTAAGGCGTCCGTGCGCCCTGCTGGTGACGTTGTGCGTGGGCATAAAATAATCGCCCTATGCGTCGGGCAAGTTGGGAAATCAACCGATGTTCCACGACGCCGGGAGTCTGAGTCAACGCGTAATTGGCGGGCACGTCGGCGCTGATCGGAGCCCCCATACGGACACCGACCGGCCAGAGCCGCCGTCCCGCTCGATCGACCACTTTTACCAGCACTTGGGCCTGGCCGCGCGTGACCTGACCGGTACTGAGGGTCTGAACCTCAAAGCGATCCACGAAGAGATAGACCGCCACATCCGCGTGCAAGGCGCGGACGATCTGGCCGATGCTCATTTCCTGATAGCGCATCGCATCCCGCCGCTGCAAGCCGATGATTTGATAGGCTGGAACCAACCGCTGGCTGACCCGAAAAGCGTAAAGCTGCTGATTAACCGCGGTGATCAGGCTCGACACCGCCGAGATCGACAATTCGCCAGCGGCCGAAGCATCCACCAGCACCACCACCCGGTCGTGCCGGGGAATAGTGATCGCCGCCCGCTGGGCGCCGTTACCGGCGACGAAATACGCCAGCTCGCAACCGGACAGCGCCATCCACCCGACGGCCAAAAATAATCCCAGCCAGAACGCTCGAGTTTTTACCATCGTTCCGCCGTGGTTAGAAAAATCGCCCCAGCTCGCGGCTGAAACGGACGAGGGTATTCATGCGGACCATATCCAGATCGGCGTCGAAACCAGCCTCAGGGCCATGCTTCGGCCAATGCGCCTCGAGCTTGGTGGAAAACACACGACCGGATCCGCCGACGTGTGTGTCATAAACATAGACATTCGCCGCAATGTCGCCACGCAACAGATTTTTCGCCCCGCGGGCATGAAAGCGGTAGGAGGTTAACTCGATATATAAGACCCGATCC
The DNA here is from genome assembly GCA_021838985.1 of Planctomycetota bacterium. GTDB lineage: Bacteria > Planctomycetota > Phycisphaerae > WQYP01 > WQYP01 > JAKCCC01. The sequence goes on along the minus strand of JAKCCC010000301.1, from coordinate 130 downwards.
ACGGAAAAATGTTTACCAATTGCCTTCACCGGCAGCATCTGCCAGTTGGGGGTGTCGTCCTGGTACGCAAGGATCGCATCGTACGCGACCAGTCGCGCCGTGGGGACCGCGCGGGCCAGCCGTGCCGTCA
>JAKCCC010000300.1 GCA_021838985.1 Planctomycetota bacterium | reverse complement strand
CCATCGCTATACCGCCTCCTTCATAGCCGCGGAGGTCGCCGGCGCCTAAACTGCAGCGACGGGTCTTGCTTGATTGCGGGTACCCCGAACCCCGCGCTAACGCTTGGGGCGATGAAAGTCTTCATTCTCCGCAGGTTGGAAACTCGCCTCGGAACGTGTCGGCGGGAGGCAGCTGACGGTTCTCCCCGCCGCCCGGATACAGACGGCGAGGCCGGACGGCGCTTGCCCTCACACCAGCTTCAGGCTGATGATCTGGTATGGGCGGTAAGGGATTTCGAGCGCCCCCGCCGTCGCCTTAACCGCCGCGCCAGGCTGTTCCAGAAGATCACAAAAACAAGCCGCTTGGAACGGTAGATCCACGTGCAATTTCGCGGTTCCCCTGGCCCCATGGCACTCGTAGAGCCGGAGGATCAAAGCGTCGTCAGCTTCGGCCTGCTTGATCGTATCCAGGACCAAATTGCCGTCATCCACCCAGGCCACCGAGCGCGGTTCGCCGGCGGCTGGGACAAACAGAATTGGCGAATTGAAGCGCGCGGCCTCGGCCACCACATCCGCTTCGTGCCACGTGCCCGGGTGCGGCATGATGGCATAGGCGAATTCATGCCCGCCAATGTCCGCGTGCGGATCCGGGCTGGTGGTGGCGCGCAGCAGACTGATGCGCATGGTCTGGCCGAAGGTGCTGAACCCATATTTGCTCTCACTAAGCAGGGCGACACCGAAGCCGTGCTCGCTTAAATCCGCCCATTTATGGCCGGGAACTTCAAATCGCGCCAGATCATACGGCGTGTTGTAATGGGTGGGCCGCTGGGCGTTGCCAAACTGCATTTCGTAGGCGGCGGATAGCGCACGCACGTTCACCGGGAACGCCACCTTTAAATGTTTCTTTTCCTCGCGCCAGTCCACGCGCGTGGAAAATTCCAGGCGCGGGGCGTTCGCGGAAAGGCTTACCACTTGAATCAGCTTACTGGCGCGACCAAGGCGGCGCTGAAATTCCACCGCGCCACGCAGCGGATCCGCCTGCACGATTTTCGCTGAGCTGGCCGGGGGGCACGGGGCTTCCGTTTCCAAATCCTGCGGGTCCAGATCCCAGGCATCGAAGTTATTCGGTTCATCGCGGTAGAGCAGCAACTGATTGGCTGGGCCGGAAAGAGCCTCTCGGCCGGTGGCTTTTTCCACCAGGCTGGTCAGCGTGCCGGCAGCGCTTAGTTCCGCGCGGAGCCGGCTATTTTCCAAAATAAACCGCCCGGAGCCTGAGGAAACCTGCACCGGATCAGGCGCCGCCACAACCCGTCCGACGCCGTAGCAGGGTGCTTCCACATAAACCAGTGATCCATCGGGGGCCGGGGCGACCTCGTGGCGGGCGAAGCCGATGGTGTTTACCGGTCCCGCGGCCCCGGGACCCCCGCGGGAAAAGGCGGCGCGCAGCGCCTGTTCCCGCAGGGCGCCGCCCTCCGCGGCCAGCTCTTCCATGTGCCGCTTATTGTCTTCGTAAACCAGGCCGATGGAGCTGCCAGGTAGGATGTCGTGGAACTGGTTTAACAGCAGAATTTTCCAAAGGCGCTCCAGCTCGATCCGCGGATATTTCAGCGCTCCTTTTCGCGCCGCGGTCGCGGCGAGAAATTCCACATCATGCAGCAGCAACTCCGCCTTGCGGTTGGCCTTTTTGGTGGCCGCCTGGGTGGTGTAGGTTCCGCGATGCAGTTCAAAATACAGTTCGCCAATCTGGCGAACCGGGTCGCGGTAATCCTGCTCCAGCAGCGCGAAGAACTCCGCGGGGCTGCGCACGGTGGTCGGTGGCAGCCCCTGCAGGTCCCGCGCCCGACGAATGGTTTCGATCATTTCCTTGGTCGGTCCGCCGCCGCCGTCGCCGAAACCGAACAACATCAGGCTGTGCCGCGACCGGTCATGGTCTTTGTAGTCGCGAGCGATGCGCCGCAGTTCCGGTACGTCGGCCATGGAGTTGTACGTATCAGCCGGGGGAAAATGGGCGAGCACTTCGCTGCCGTCGAGGCCCTGCCATAGAAACGTGTGATACAACGGTTTGTTGAACTGGTTCCAGCTTAGCTTCTGCGTCAAAAAATGGCGGATGCCGCACAGGCGCATGATCTGGGGAAGCTGTCCGTTGTAGCCGAAGACATCCGGCTGCCAGAATTCTCCGCAGGTGAGACCGAATTCCTTTTGAAAAAAACGCTGGCCATACAAAAACTGGCGAACCAGGGCCTCGCCGCTGGGAAGATTGCAGTCCGGCTCGACCCAGGTCCCGCCAACCGGTACAAACTGGCCCGCCTTGACTTTCGCCCGGATACGCTCATATAAATCTGGATTGCGCCGCTTGATGATGTCGTATTGGCAGGCCTGGGAGCAGGCGAATTTGTATTCCGGGTATTGGTCCATGTAGGCGATTTGGCTGCTGAAGGTGCGCTCGCACTTGCGTTCGGTCTCGGCCAACGGCCAGAGCCAGGCGGTGTCGATGTGGGCGTGGCCGATAGCTGAAACCTGATGCACCAGGGAAGCATTGTGATGCTGGTACAGCGCCTTCAGCAGCGCCTGGGCCGGCGGCCAGGTCGTACGATCGGTCAAGTCAATGGCGTTGACGCAGCGATTCAGCTCCGCCAGCAGCTTCCCGCCCCAAGCCTGCTCCATAGGCCCGCCGCCGCGGGCGATTTCCGCCTGCAGTTCCTGCAGCGTGCGAAAATCGTAATAAAGTTCCCAGGCCAGGGCGTCAAAAACCGCGATTTCGCACTGCTCCAGGAAGTAATCGCCCTGGCGAAAATCTTCACAGGTCATGGTGACGCCGAATTTACCGTTGCACGCCATTTCAATTTGAAAGCGCAGCGTCTCCCCGCCCTGCGCCTTCGGCAGAAGGATGGCGTCGGGACGGTCGCCCATGTGGAAATTCAGGCCCTGGATCGTCCGTTCGCCCCTCCAGAGCGTCGCCTCGCTGTGGCTGTTCCAGAGCAGGTCCACGCGCGCCCCGGCCCATGGGGGGGGTACCTGCGCTTCCACCTGAAACCAAAACGTGCTCCATGGCGGGCCAAAATGTTCGCCCAGTTTCGCCGGCCGATAGACCAATTTTTCCGCCTCCTGGCGGCGAATTCGATCCACGGGTCCGCTGACCGAAAGTGAGGTGGCTGGACACCTTTGCTGGTAGATCAATTCCCGGATTCGGCCGCTGAATTTCTTAAGACGTTCCCGTGTGTACTGCGGATAGCGCTGCACTGCCTATACTCCGAAAAAACCCGCTGCAATATACCGGGTTTAAGCCGCCCTGTCATGCCGATGCTTCTCGCGCTTTTCGCGGCGACGCCATTTGCGGTTCCGGCCGCGGTTGGGCTATCGTAGCGCGTATGAAACGCACCTTGCTGCTGCCATCACTGCTGTTGCTGCTGATTGGTGCGCTGGGTTATGAATGGACCGCCGCCCCGCCCGCACGGCGCCGCCCGCTCGTCTTCTGCCAGGCCGGCCAGATCCATACACTGGACCCGGCGAAAATGACCTGGCTGCAGGATATCCGCGCCGCTCTGGCGCTGTGGGAGGGCTTGGTCCAATATAATCCCCGGACGCTGGCGCCCATGCCGGGAGTGGCCCGGCGCTGGCGGATTTCAGATGACGCTTGCCGCTATACGTTTTTCCTGCGCCGCAACGCCCGCTGGTCGAACGGCTCTCCGGTCACGGCGCAGGATTTTCTTTTTGCCTGGCGGCGCATGTTGCATCCGGCAACTGCCGCCGGATATGTCACCATGTTCTTTCACGTGGCCGGAGCCAAAGCCTATTTTGATTCGCGGGCGCGCCGCTCCCAGCATCCCGTACCGTTCTCCACCGTCGGCGTGCGCGCCCTTAATCGCCGCACGCTGCGGATACAACTGCGCTATCCCTGCCCTTATTTTTTGAGTCTGCTGGCGTTTCCGCCCTTTTTTCCCTTGAATCCCCAGGCGATGCGGGGTTTCGCCGTGCGCCACGGCCGCCACATCAGTTACAATCCCCGTTGGACTCGCCCGCCGCACCTGGTTACCGACGGACCGTAT
>JAKCCC010000299.1 GCA_021838985.1 Planctomycetota bacterium | reverse complement strand
GGCAGCTTAATCGCGGCCGGTAAACTCCAGGAAGTCCTTCCCACCCGTCCGATCAGCTATCCGTTTCAGAATCCGATCAATCTATCCGTACTCGCGCTGGCCGTGGCTTGCGGAATCTGGATGATCGTGTCGCCGACCCACGCCCTGCTGTATCCGATTTTCATGGTTCTGTCGCTGCTGTTCGGCGTGCTGCTGATCATTCCCATCGGTGGCGGCGATATGCCCACCGTGATTGCTTTGCTTAACAGCTACGCCGGTCTGTCCGCGGCGGCCATGGGTTTTGTGGTCAACAACAAACTGCTGATCATCGGCGGGGCGCTCGAAGGGTCCTCCGGCTTTATTCTTTCGATGATCATGTGCAAGGCCATGAATCGTTCCTTTCTCAACGTCCTTTTCGGCCAGGCCAAAATTGAGAAGGCGGCGAAGGCGGATGATGTTTACGGCGGCAAAATAAAAACCGTCACCGCCGAAGAAATCGCCGATATTCTCGACGGCGCCCGGCGCGTGGTGATCGTGCCGGGATACGGTCTGGCGGTCGCCCAGGCCCAGCACGCCACCGGCGAACTATTCGAGGCGCTCATCGCCAGGGGCGTGGACGTCGAATTCGCCATCCATCCGGTGGCCGGCCGCATGCCGGGCCACATGAACGTGCTGCTGGCTGAAGCCAATATTCCCTACGACCATCTCAAGGAGATGGAGCAGATCAATGAACAATTTGATGACGTGGACGTGGTAATCGTAAATGGGGCCAACGATGTGGTCAATCCCGACGCCCGCGATAATGCCAACAGCCCCATCGCCGGTATGCCCATTCTGAACGTGGACAAGGCCCGCACCGTGGTGGTCATCAAACGTTCGTTAAGCCCCGGTTTCGCCGGTATCCCCAATCCCCTCTTTGCCCGCGACAATTGTCTGATGTTCTTTTCCGACGGCAAAAAAGCCACGCTGGACATCATTCAGGCCCTCAAGAAAACCTAGGAGTCTGTCCAGGTAATGGTCTCCAAAAATCGTAAGTGTAACAAAAACAAGCACGTACGTATTTTGGTGACGAGCACGTAATCCATTGCATTAAAATGACTTACGCGTTTAACAGCCGGTTACTTGGACAAACTCCTAGTGCTTACCCGGTTCTTTTTTGGAGGTTATTTCGCGCGGGTGTGGCCGGAATTTGTGGGCGTGGTAATTCCATGAAAGGCTGTCTCCCTGCGGACGGTAAGATGTCCGGCCAGGCTAAGCAAGGAGACAGCCATGAGTAAGGTATGGACAAAGGTATCCCATTGCGGGATGGATGTCCACCGGACGTTCCGCCGGTTGACGGCGCGGGACGAGGAGAACCAGGTGGTGTTTTGCGCACGGTTGGAGCATCGCGATGGGGAGCGTTGTCGGCAACAGTTGGGGCAGTTGCCGAGGGGTAGCCCGGTGATTCTGGAGGGTACCTTCGGGTGGGCGTGGATGGCGCGGGAATTGCAGGCGTGCGGATTGGAACCGCACTTGTGCAATGGACGGAAGGTCGACCGGTGGCGGGATGGCGAAGGGGTTGGCGAAGACGAATCGGATCGACGCGAACTTGATCCGCGAGCTGTGGGCGGAATCGACGCGGTGGTGGGAGGTGTGGCTGGCTCCGCTCGTCCCCGGCGAGGCGAGCGGAAATCGGGGACCTGGGGCGTTTTGCCAGCCGCAAGAAGCTGGCGGCGTATGCCTGGTTGGCCCCGCGGGCCCAGGACAGCGGGGAGGAGACGGGGGCGACGCCGGTGGGGCGGCATGTGGGGCGCCAGGGGTGCCGGATGTTGAAGTGGGCGTTCCTGGAGGCGGCGCACGGCGCGGTGGCAGCGATCCGCGGGGCAATGCCGAGATCGATCGGCCGGGCTTAAGCTATGGGGCGACCGATTATTTCCAACCTGTCCTGCAAATGGGGGGGCGGGCATGGTCGAGAGACCTGGGGCGGCGCTGCGCTCTGCCTCGGTTTGGGTGCAGGGGTGATCGGACCATTTTCATATTCCGCGGGGCGAAGACGCGCCTCTGGGTAGTGTCCGCAGGGCATCATGGATGGTCCTGGACTTTGTAGCTTACGACACCGTCGGGATTGTACGCTGCTCGACAATGGACAGGCCGAAACCTTCCAGGCCGTGCAGTTTCTTGGGATGGTTGGTCAATAGAATAAGCTGCTTTAAGCCGAGATCGCGGAGAATTTGAGCGCCGATGCCGAAATCACGGCGTGTCATGACCGTCGGTTCGGGGGCGGATTGTTCCGGGCGGGCGGACGGTTTAAGTTCCCGCAAGCGCGCCAGCAAAGCCAGACCGCGCGATTCCTGGCGCAGATAAACGACGGCGCCGCGTCCCTGCGCTTGAATCAGCCGCAAGGATGCGGCCAACTCCTGCCCGCTGTGGGTGAAACCGGCGCGGAACACATCGCCCAAAAGATGTTCCGAGTGCACGCGCACCAGCGTGGGTTGTTCTTGCGGGCACGGGCGGTTGGCGGTCGGATCCAGGCGGCCTACGCCTCCGCAACAGAGCGCCACATGCAGCAGCGGATCCTGGACCGTTTCGTAAATATGCAGATCGAACGGCCCGAAGGCCGTGGTCAGCTGGGCCGATTCAATGCGCCGCACCAGCGTTTCCCGGCGCAAGCGATATTCGATCACGTCCGCCACCGAGCAAAGCAGCAGGTCGTGCCGGCGGCAGAATTCCTCCAACTGCGGCAGACGGGCCATACTGCCGTCCTCGGCCATGATTTCAATAATTACCGCGGCCGGATACAAGCCGGCCAAACGGGCTAAGTCGACCGAGCCTTCGGTTTGCCCGGCGCGTTCCAGAGTTCCGCCGGGGCGGGCCTGCAGCGGGTTGACATGGCCGGGCCGACATAGATCGTCGGGCGCGGATTTCGGATCGATGAGCACTTGAATGGTTTTGGCCCGTTCAGCGGCGGAGACCCCCGTCGTAATGCCAAAGCGTTTTTGAGCGTCGACGCTCACGGTAAAGGCGGTGCCCAGGGGGGCGGTGTTTTCCGCCGTCTGCGGATACAACGCCAGGCGGCGGCAGTTTTCGGGCGCCAGGGCCACGCACAGAACGCCGCGGGCCTCCCGCAGCATGAAATTGACGATCTGCGGTGTGACGAATTGCGCCGCGCAAACCAGATCGCCCTCATTTTCGCGGTCTTGGTCGTCGACCAGCACCACCATGCGCCCGTGGCGCAAGGCGGCGAATACGTCTTCGAGGGGGGCGAACCCCATAGGCTGACCCTGGCTTGGAAATAACCTGTAACCTCTCATGCCCGGCGGACCCCGCAGGAGCATGAGAATATGTGTCTCCGATTCCTGATTCTGCGCATAATCGTACTTCCTAAGCAAGTGCCTGTCGATGCAGACCCCGAGCGGAAGCAAAGTCAGGATTGGGCCCTTCCCGTCGCGCCAGGGCTTCTGGGTCGTGCAAGGGGGCATCCGCGTTTCACCGTTCTCCCGATAGTCATCGGGATTAGCCCGGGGTTGGGGAGCGCGATGTTAACCTGGACCCAGCGCTGCAGTTTAGTCGCCTGCGGTGACCTCTGGACTATGAAACGCGGGACGGCCATTTTCAGGCCGGCTGTAAAGAAGCCCCCGGACGACCTTTATTACAGCGCTGGTTGGTGCAGTCGCGGCACCATCGTGCGGAAGCGATACCAGGGGTCCGCTGATAGAACGCCCCGCCATCCTTCAGTGATTTAAGCACGGTGGAGGAAAAATTCGGATGATTCATCGAATCGGAATAACGGTGCGTTTCCAGCGTGATGCCGCCAAGGCGGGGATAGGCCCTAGCAAAGCCGCGCCGCCACCATTACGCCCGCAAAAGTCAGGCTCGGATCGCACGCCCCGAGTTGAATAAGACTTGCCGTCGCTGCGACGCAACAGGTAAAGTTTTCAGTCCCGATAAGTCCCGAAGTCGCGAGACGTCGGGTTCGTCCCGACGCGTCGGGGCTCAATTTCCAGTTTTTGGTCTTCAGTTTTCGGCAAGCCTTCAGACGCATCGCCCTCCTGGTCTCCGCAGCCCAGCGCCCA
>JAKCCC010000298.1 GCA_021838985.1 Planctomycetota bacterium | reverse complement strand
TCCCGACACGGAACGCCCGCAGATTACGGTGGTTTCCGTTTATCCCGGTGCGTCGGCGGCTGACGTAGAGGCGGACGTGAGCCGCCCCATTGAACAGGAACTCAACACGCTTGAACTCGTCCGCCGCGTGACCTCGGTGAGCAAAGACCAGGTCTCAGTGGTGACCGCCGAATTTGAGTACCGCAAGGGCTTGGAAGCGGCGGCGACCGATGTCGCCAACGGGCTGCAAAAAATCAAGGCCCAACTGCCGAGCCACCTCCAGCCGCCGATGATTTTCAAGGTGTCGTCGGCCACGCCGGCGGTCATGACCTTGGCCCTGCGGCCCAAGTCCGGCGCGCCACTGGACCTTTCGATGGTTCGGCAACTTGCCGATAACGAAATCAAGGACCGCCTTCTGCAGGTTCCGGGCGTGGCCAATGTCGAGGTTTTTGGGGCGCATCAGCCGGTGATCCGCGTCATTCTGGACCGGGACAAGTTGCAGCGGTTCGGCCTGACGGCGACCGATATAAGTCAGAGCCTGGCCGCGTTCAATGCCAACCAACCCATTGGCCTGCTGATCAGCTCCCGCTCGCAGTTCCTGCTCAAGCGCATCGGTGAATTTCAAGCGCTGGCCGACGTGGGGCGGATTACGGTAGCGCATCGGCCGGGTGGCGACGTACACCTGGCCGATGTGGCTGCCGTCCGCCGCGGGGTGCTCGAGCCGCAGAGCGCCTATCACGCCGACGGCCGCCCGGCCATCGCCATCAATATCCAGCGCAGTACCACCGGTAACACGATGGCTACCATCCGCGCGGTGGCCGCCGCGCTGCCGACGCTGGAAAAAAGCTTTCCCAACCTCGCGTTCAGCGTCCCCGACACTCAAGGCGATCTGATCCAGATGTCCGTGGACAACATGCTGGGCGCCCTGCGTGACGCCATTGTGATGACCGTGCTCGTCATTTTCTTCTTTCTGGCCGACGTGCGCGGCATGGCGCTGGCCGCCATTTCCATTCCCTTCACCTATTTAATCACTTTCGCGGTGATGTGGCTCATCGGCTACGAATTCGACATCGTCACGCTGACGGCGGTGATTCTAGCCGTGGGCATGTTGTTGGACGATGCCATTGTCGTGCTGGAAAACATCGAGCGGCATTACCACCAGGTCGGTGAGGAAGTCTACCCCGCGGTGATTGGCGGCACGCAGGAAGTGATGCTGGCGATTTTCTCCGGCACCTACGCTACCGTGATGGTGCTGCTGCCCATCATGTTCATCGGCGGCTATGTGCAAACCGTCCTCCGGCCGCTGACCGTGACGCTCACCGTAGCCTTGCTGGCCTCGTATGTGGTTTCGGTGACGGTCATCCCCCTGCTGGCGCCGTTGCTTTTGCGCCGGTCCCCGGGCGCGCGTCGAAACTGGCTGGAACGGATCGTCCAGCGCTTTGACGCCTGGGTGGTCGACCCGGTGCGCGACTTTTACGTGCGGCTGACCGCTTTTGCGCTCCAACACCGGGTCCTGTTTCTACCACCGGCGATGCTGTTGCTCATGCTGTCCCTGCGACAGATGCCGTTGGTCGGCCGCGACCTGATGCCGCCCATGGACACCGGCATCATCAAGATTAATTTTGAAACCGACGCCAACACTTCGCTGGCCCAGACCCAGCGGACCCTGACCGCCATGGAGCGACTGATCCGCGCGCACCCGGAAGTCACTTCCATTTCCTCGGTCCTCGGCTCCGAGCCGGCGGTCATTTCCTTCGGCTCCGGCACGCTTGTCCAGCAGGGCAACATCACCGTTCATCTCGTGGACCGCTTCCATCGCCAGGCTTCTATTTGGCGGATTGAAGGCGAGCTTCGCCGACAGTTCGCCCACCTGCCCGGCCTGAAATACGTGGCGGTATTTGATTATGGCGCCACGCCCCTGTCCACCATCCGCGCCTCGGTGGATGTGATGATTTCCGGACCAAGTTTAACCCAGTTGAATCGACTCGGCGCCGCCGTCGAGGCGCGGCTGCGGAAACACCTGCGCGGCGCCACCGCCATTTTTCGCTCGTGGACGATGGATGCGCTTGAGCTGCAATTCCACGCCGACGCGGACAAACTGGCGCTTTATCAAATTTCGCCGGCGTCGGTTTCGGCCCAGCTGGCGGCGGCGGTGGGTGGGGCTGATAGTTCGGTCTTCCGTGTGCCCAACGAAAATGGCCTGACCGTCCTGGTGCAGTTGCCGGCCGCCCAGCGTGAGCGTTGGGCGCAGCTTGAAACCTATCCGATCCAGACGCCGCTGGGCGCGGTGCCGCTGGAGCAACTCGGCACGGTTACCCGCCGGCCGGTGGCGTCGGTCATCACGCATCAGGGCTTGCAGCGGACCCTGGACATCGAAGCTTATCGATCGACGCGGCCCATCACCTACCTGCAAAGTGATGTCACCGCCGCCTTAAAGTCGCTGGCCCTCCCGCCCGGTTACAGCATCCACCAGGAAGGCGAGGTCAAGGAAATGAACGCCTCCTTCGCCCGGCTCGGCCATGCGCTGTTGCTGGGGCTGGTCTTGCTGTACTTTTCCCTGGTGCCGGCGTTCAAATCATGGGTTCACCCGCTGACGATCATGGTCGCCATTCCGCTGGCGCTCATCGGGGCGATCTGGGCCATGTTGCTGGCCGACAAACATGGCTGCATGCCGGCCATGATGGGCATGATTCTGTTGGCCGGCATCGTGGTGAAAAACTCGATTCTGCTGATTGACTTTATCACCGCCGCAAAGCAGCGTGGCGCTTCCACCTACGACGCGCTCGTCGGATCGGTGCGTATCCGCACCCGGCCCATTTTGATGACCGCCATCGCCACCGCCGTCGGGATGATTCCCATCGCCCTGCAATGGGCCATCGGGCTGGAACGGCTTTCGCCGTTGGCGGTTGTGGCCATCGGGGGGCTGCTGGTTTCAACGTTCCTGACCATGGTTTACGTGCCGGTTTTCTACTCACTTTTTGAAGATATCGGGGCAGCTGTAAAGCGGCTGTTTTACCGCGCCGCGCCAGCGCAACCGGATGAGGTGCGGCAATGAACAGGTCATGGTGTTGGATCGTCGCGTTGGCAACGGTGGTGCCGACGGGCTGCACGGTCGGCCCAAACTACCGTCGTCCCCCGGCCGTCGCCACGATGCCGGCTGCTTATACCGGCGCAGGCAACCTGTGGCGGGTCGCGCGACCGCAAGCCGGACTGTCCAAAGGTCCCTGGTGGAAAATGTTTCGTGACCTTGCGCTGAATCGGCTCGAAGCACAGGCCACTTCCGCGAACCAGCAACTCAAGGTCGCCTTCGCCCGTTTCCAGAAGGCGCGCGCCAGCGCGGATGTGGCGCGTTCCGGCCTGTTTCCAAGCATCGGGGTCGGGTACTCCGCGCTGCGGCAGCGCAACTCCGCCCACATGCCGCTGCCCAACACGGGCCAGGCCGTGGGCCACGGAGTTACTTACAGCAATTTCACCGTGCCCTTTGATCTCAACTATGAACTGGACCTCTGGGGCCGTGTGCGGCGCGAGATCCAGTCAGCCCGCGCTAAGTTGCAAGCCGAGGCCGCCGATCTCGAGGGTGTTCGGCTCGCCATCGCCGCCGAGGTCGCCGCGGACTATTTCACCCTCCGTGCGCTCGATGCGGAAGAAGCTGCGCTGCAAGCGACCATTGCGGCCGACCGCAAATCGCTGGAACTGACACGCCACCGCCGCACCGGCGGCCTCGCCTCCGACCTGGACGTGGCGCAGGCGGACACTGTGTTAAAAACTGCCGAGACGGGGGTGCCGGAGCTCTCCTTGGAACGAGCCCGATTTGAGCACGCCTTGGCCGTGCTGACCGGCCGACCGGCGCCGCTCTTCCATCTCGCCGGATCTCCCTTGGCCGGCCATCCGCCGATTATTCCCCCCGGCTTGCCCTCCACCTTGCTCCAGCGACGCCCCGATATTGCCGCGGCTGAACGGCGCATGGCCGCCGCTAACGCTAACGTCGGCGTGGCCACGGCGGCGTTTTTCCCCACGGTGGAGCTTAACGGCTTAGCCGGCTTTGAGAGTATTGATGCC
>JAKCCC010000297.1 GCA_021838985.1 Planctomycetota bacterium | reverse complement strand
TTTCGGGTACTCCAGCCGCCACCATTCACAGGTCGCCGCGGGCCGATCGCCAAAGCCTGCCCGCCCACTGGCGGGGTGAGCTAAAGCCCGGTGCTTTTGTGGTGCAAGGGCGGATCTGCGGCTCCTTTTTCAACCCGAAATTTCTCGTTTGACAACGCACTAGGCCACCGGTCGGATCCGTTGCCTCGCCTGGTCGCCCGGCACAGCCACAGGAAGTTTAATGGGCTGCGGCGACTCGGCGCCGGAGGCCGCACTGGCGGCCAGGCCGGCCCGGCGCTGCCGCTCCAGACTTATCAGCAGCCCAACGGCTCCGGCCGTGAGCGCCCACCCGGTTCCGCCATCCGAAATCAGCGGCAGGGCAATGCCTTTGGTCGGCACGCTAACCGTGGCCACGGCAATATTCATCGCCGCCTGCAGACCAATCATCGCGGTGTAACCAAAGGCAAGCAGCTTACCGAATAAATCCCCAGCCCGTTGGAACACCCGCCAACCACACACGAGCAATCCCATGTACAACGTGACCACCAGAAAACAACCGAAGAAACCGAGTTCTTCGGCGATCAAACTGAAAATAAAATCGGTGTTGGCCTCGGGCAGATAGCCCATTTTTTGAATGCCGTTACCCAAACCCCGGCCCTGCCAGCCGCCGCTGGCAAAGGAAAGCAGCGACTGAATCGGGTTGTAACCAGCGCCGCGGGGGTCCAGGTTCGGATGCAGAAATATCAGCAGACGCTCCCGGCGATACGGGATTTGCCACACCGCGAAATAACCCACCACCAGGACCAGGGGCGCCAAGATCGCCAGATGCCACCAACGGACCCCCGCCATCAGCAGAAGCATGGCGCTGACTCCGGCCAGGAGGGCGGCGGTTCCGAAATCTTCCTTCAGAATCAGTGCGCACGTCACTGCGATGACCCCGGCCACGGGTAGAAAGCCGGTGAAGAACCGGCGTATCTTTTCGCCGCGATGAACGGCATAGGCCGCGACGAACAGCACCAGCGCCCATTTCGCCAGCTCCGACGGTTCAAAACTTAGGGCGTGCGTGCCCACGCGCACCAACAGCCAGCGCTTCGCTCCGTTGATGGTCGCACCCAGCGGCGTAAAAACCAGCAGCAGCAGACCAATGGCCAGCACCATCAGCACCGTCGCGGCCGAATGGGTCAGCTTGCCGCCAAGTAGCCGCCGGTAATCCAGCCGTGCCAATACCAGCATCGCGCCCACGGCCAGAAATAGATGCAGACCCGCGGGATTAACGAAGAAGTGAAAAAGCCATGGATGCGGCAGGTTTCCGACCCGCAATGCGGCGCTCTGCACCATCACCAGACCGATGCCCAGCAGCGTTATCGCCAGCAGCACCAGCGCCTGTTCGAGGGTCAGCGCCAACGGGCGCAAGCCCACGCGCAGCATTTCAGAGGTGCCCGTGAATTTAAAGGTAGCGGGCTGAAGGTTCGGCTTGTCCATGCCGCAATCTTTCAATGCTTCCCTGCACCTGCGCCTCGGCATAAACCGGTTTCGAGACGCCGGTAAAAGTCGTCGACGCCCGGGCCATAGGCCCAGTGCGATCTAACCATGACGCATGAGTATAGCACATTCTCGAAATGAAAGCACAAGTGGGCGTCCGTTACTGCATGTCCAAGGTGTGCCGTAAAATCCGTCCGGCACCCTTTTCGCACGTCCGGTAACGTTCATCGGAGGAAGGTTACCGTACCGACTCACCTTGGAAGGCGTTTTTTGCCGATAATTTTATAGCTTGACGAGGCACGCGTGGCAGGTAAAATGTATGGTAGCGCATGGGGAGCATTTCCGGTGCGCACGCCGCTCGGCAGAAGCGGACATTTATTGATAAGGGTCACGCGAAAATCTCGTCCGCGGGACGTCTAGGCCATCATCAAGTTCATCTGACGAGGCGTTCGTCAGGGAGCGCGGGAATATAACGGGACCAGCAAGAATGGTCCAGGCAGGGAGGCTGGCGATCGGAATCACCGATCCGGTCCACCGCGGTGGATTCGCCTTGGGCGACGCGGCGACGTATCCACCGGGGTCGACTAGCTGGCTTGGCCGCAGCCCCGAAGAGCGGTCGGCGAGAGAGGTGCGTTGTGTCGACTACGGATCCATTCATCCCGTTTGTACCTATTAAAAGCGTGCTCCGACTGCCGCCGGAAAAACGCAAGGGGATCCGACCAACCCTGCCCACTGCCGGCCTTTCGGGCGACGAGCCGTCGCCCCAGCACTCTGGCGCCTCCAAGGCGATGCCAACCTTCAGGGCGGGCGAAATGGAACCGATCGAGACTGATCCGCTTCGCCGCCATCCCATGTCGCCCGCCAAGGCTGGGCCTCCGCCAGAATCGGCGGCTGCCACCGCCGCCGCGGCTGGGTCTTCCCGCGCCCCAGACTCGCCACCGGTGGCGGCGCCTCCCGCCTGGGCGAAGCTCACGCCCGAACCGGCGCCTCCGCCGGATTCAGCGGACCTGATTGCCCGAAAATATGCCCGCAATTTGAAGCTCCCGGCGTCCTGCCAAATTCAGATCGCCGAAACCATCCTCGCGGGCGGTGATGTTGTCGCCGTTGCCTTGGACCTCCTGCAGCAACATTTAACTTGGCCGGGACAGCTGCAACTGGCGCCTCCCACGGATGTCACGGCCGCCGTGCCCGAGCCGACGCCGGAAGCTCCCGCGCCAGCCACGGTGCGCTTTGAACAATATCACTTCGGTACGCTGGGCTGCTCCAACCCCTCGGCTGCGGCGTCCAACACCGAACAACTGCTCGCCGCCGCCACGTGGTTGGCGGCGGTTCTGGCGCTGGCTCAGCAATATCAGCACCTGCTGTTGTTATCGAATACGGACGAGCTTTCCGGCGCTTACAACCGCCGCTATTTTCTGGAAAAGGTTCCGCGTCTGCTGGTCAAAGCGCGCCAGGAACGTTTTTGTGTGACCATCCTGCTTTTCGATATCGATGATTTCAAGAAATACAATGACCAATTTGGTCATGCGGCCGGCGACGCTATTATTCGTGAGATTATTCGCATGTTGCGGCACTGCACCCGCAGCCGCGATCTCGTGGCGCGCATTGGCGGTGACGAGTTTGCCGTGGTGTTCTGGGATGAGGGTCCGGCACGACATCCCGACAGCCAGCATCCACGCAACGTACTAAGCATCGCCCAGCGTTTCCGCAAGGAAGTGGCGGAGCATCCGTGGAACGCGGAAGATGGCCCCATTCCCGGCCGGTTAAGCATCAGTGGAGGCTTGGCCACCTTTCCCTGGGATGCCCGCACCGCCGAAGAATTGCTCGCCGTAGCCGATGCTGAATTGCTGCGCGCCAAATCCCTCGGCAAGAATGTGGTGGTGCTGGCCGGCCCCGGCGCTGGACAGCCGGCATCTAGCCCCGCTTAGCGGCCGCAAGGAAATAACCTTTACCTTTCGGGAGAACGTCGGGGTTTGGCTGGGCGCAAAAGGCTAATCTCGACACAGCGGGGCAAGGACGGCAAGTGATTATCGTAGCCCGGAGGTCGCCGCGGGCGACTAAACTGCAGCGACGGGGCCGGGCGCTACAGCAGCACCTCGATCCCGTCGCTTAAGGGCCGCCAAGAAATAACATGGACCAATATGGCGCAGGGATTTTGGTCGCTGGCGAGGCGCCAGCGGCGAGCCTGCCCCGCCCAGTGGATCTGTAAGGAGCGAGCCACGAAGCCAGCGGCCAAAAGAACCAGCCAGATGGTGCAGGTTATTTCTTGGCAGCCCCTTACGCTCCGGGCTATGCGGAATGGCCGGTTCAACGGCGTACCTCACGCGGCGCGAAACCCCTGCCATGAAAACGCACCATTGCGTCCAATCTGTCAGGCCCCCCGTGGGAGGTGGCCGATGTGCAGTTCAGTTGACGGACCGTCTGTTCCCCGGTTATTGTGACGAGGTAAACAGTCGGGGCCAATGGGGTTAATAACGGGAGAAAGTTGTTGCTGGCTTCGACTACGGCACCACATAAGGATGGACGACCATGATCCATGTAACCGTCTGGGGCGAAAACGTTCACGAAAATAAGAACCAAAAGGTTC
>JAKCCC010000296.1 GCA_021838985.1 Planctomycetota bacterium | reverse complement strand
GCTAGGCGTTGTCAAACGATAAATTTCGGGTTGGAGAAAGAGCCCCAGACTCGCCACCGAACCCGCAGCACCGGCCTTCAGGCCACCCCGCCAGCGGGCGGGCAGGTTTTGTTGAGTCGCCTTAAAGTTTCCTGGCGGCGACCCGGTGAACCTCCAGGTCGCCGTAGCGAGTCGCCCACGGCGACCCGGTGAACGGCTTCCGGACGCGATACCCGAAAGCTAAGTGGTGACAAAGCACTACCTGTAAGGAGCCAGCCACGAACCCAGGGACCCAAAGAAAGAACCAGCCGGATTTTGCAGGTTATTTCTCGGCAGCCCCTTGGCGTCAGCGCGGCATGGCCGCGCGGCGGTGCTCCCGCGGCGCCACGCCGAACGCTTTATGGTAATCGCGGCTGAATTCGTGCTGGCGTTGGTAGCCGACATGCTCGGCGATTTCCCAGAAGCTCATCCGCGAACGTTCCACCAGGCTGCGGGCCAGGGTCAGGCGAAGTTGCTTGAAACGCTTCATGGGCGACTGACCCACCGCGGCATGGCACGCGGCCGTGACCGTCGCGGCGCTGTAACCGGCCAATTCCACCATGCGCTGTAAACTCATCGGCTCGGCTAATTTGTCGCGCAGCCGGCTTTCCAACGCCCACCACAACCAGGCCGGCGAATCCGTTCGAAAACCGCGCTCGGGCCGCGCCTCCGCCGAATCCTCCAGCAAATCCGCCAGCAGCAGTTCCAGCCTGGCCCGAACCCGCAACTCCCGCCACAACGGTGGAACCGTGGTCTCGCGCCAGGCCTCCAGCAGCGCCGCGAATCGCCGCTCGATGCTGCTATCGACGCGTTGCACCCGGCGATCGAACGGCGGCGGCGGCAAATCCGCGGCCAAAAAGTTCACGGCGTAGCATTCCCAGTATCCCCGGACCGCCCGTCGCCGAACCGTCTCCATATTATGGTGCCAAATCAAATCGCCCGGCTGCAGAAGGTACGTGCGCCCGGCCACCTCGTATTCCACCTGCCCCCGCACCGCCAGCTGCAACAGGTGGCCCGGCACGCCTTGGCTGACGACCACCGCTCCGCTGATCGGACGCGGGTAACGCTGGCAATCAAGCACGCGCTCAATGGGCGACGCGCCGACCGCCGGATGCACCGGCGTAATGGCTGGCGGTTGCTTGGCCATGATTTACATTCCGCTATTTTCAGACCGAGCCTGACCCGTAGTTGGTCCGCACATCAACTTTACCACGCGCCTTCCGGCGCCCGCAACCACGTCCGCCGATGAAGCTAGACCAGGCTGGCAGCGGTTCCCGGGCCAGCGGTATGGTGCTGGCGCTCCATGGCGGCACGGCCCATGCGACCGCGAAGCCCTGCCTCAACCGCGTTTGCCGTGGGACGACCGTTCCTGGAAACTGCGAAATAATTTGTGAAAATCGCTAAAGACGCGCCACGGGCGAATCGCTATCGTGGGATATAACCTCGTTTCGCGGATAAGGCTCGTTAGGTCGGTCAGGAGCAAACCATGCGGCATATGCGGCGACTTTACTTTCGCAGCGCCATTGGTGTTTTATTTCTAGGACTGGCCGTAAATCACCCGGTCTTGGCCGTCCCAACGCCCCGTACCGCAGGCGTCCCGCCTGCCGTTGTGGGCCTGGCCGGTGCCGGCAGGATACCGGCGCTGCGCGCTGCAGCGAGACTGATCCTGCTCAGCGCCCGGCGGACCCCGACGATTGTTCTGCCGCCAACACCCACGCCCGTGGAAAACTTTGCGGCCCGGCAGCTACAGACTTATCTGCGGCGAATCACGGGTAAGAAGCCCCACCTCGAACGAACCGCAGCGCCGAAAGGCGCCCCCCTGATTATCTTGGGGCCGCATCCGTATAACCAGGATCTGGGCTGGCAAAAACTGGATCCTGATTCCTTTGTCATCGCGGTAGGTCCCCATCGCCTGCGGATTGCCGGCGGCATCGGCCCGACGGTTAAGAACGCCAAGGGGCAGGTCTTTGTACAGGAGCGTGGCACCTTGTATGGGGTTTACCAGTTCCTGGAAAACCTGGGGGTGCGCTGGTATCGGCCGGAGCGTTGGGGGGAATATGTACCGAAGTTGAAACGGATTGTTCTGCCGCTCGGCCGCAAAACGTATCGTCCTGCATATAAATATCGCTGGGGAATCGATGATTACGTGGATTGGCAGGACGAAACCGCCCGGCAGCGGGCGCGTACCCACTTGTGGGCGACGCGCAACCGTCTGAATACGGATTTGTGGACGCCCCTGAAATACGGCGGCTATTACTATGTCGATTTTGACCAGTGTTACCAATATTTGCTGCCGCCTAAGGAGTATTTTGCCAAACATCCGGATTATTACGCTTGGATCAATGGCCGACGCGACCCGCAAGGCCAGTTGGACCTGGCCAATCCCGCGGTGCAACGACTTGTCGCCGCGAAAGTTATTGCCCAAGCCCGCGCCAACCCCGAACAACGGATCATCTCGGTTTCACCGAATGATGGCGGCCTGTGGGGCCAAGGCCCGCGCGAACGCGCCATGGATGATCCCAAGCTCCAGGCGGTTTTTGGCGGGGTATCTATGTCCAACCGTGTCTGCGCATTTAATAACATCGTGGCCCGACTGGTGGCCCACGCCGTGCCACGGGCGAAAATTGGCTGTTTAGCCTATTGGGATTACACCGAAGTCCCCACTTTGGTCAAGGCTCTGGCGCCCAATTTAGTGGTCATGCTGTCTCCTTATGCCGCTGGTTACAGCGATTATTCCAGAAATTTGGATGACCCGGCCAGCGTGCAGAACGCCAATTTTTTGCGTTCGCTGCGGGGCTACAGCCGGCTTTCGAAAGAACTGATGACCTATGAATATTGGTCCGGCTACTGCTGGTATGGCCCGCTGCCCATTATTCATACCATGGTCAATCGCTTGCGTGCCTACCGCCGCTATCACGTGGTCGGCGTGTACAACGAATCGCATCCCAGCTGGGGGCCGCAGGGGTTGGATCTCTATATGTACTGCCAGCTCCTGTGGAATCCCAATATGAACGTTCACAAGGAACTGGACTTGTATTACCGGAATTATTTCGGTCCCGCCGCGGCGCCGATGAAGCGATATTACCAGACCATGGAAAAAGCGGCGCAAACCGGGCCGTATTTTGGCAGCGGCGGCTACGACGCCTGGAATCTTTTCACCGACGCCCTGCTGCGCAAACTCGGACGCGACATGGCCCAGGCCCGGGCGCTGGTGCGCAATCGCAAACTCTATGCCCAGCGCCTGGAAGGGGTTTGGGCCGGCTATCAGGTCGCGCTGCGCACGCGCCGGTTTCTGGACTTGCGGCTGGAGGGCAAATTCCTGCAGGCGGCGCAGGAATTAAAAGGCTTGGAACATTTTATCCAAAGCTTCAAGGGCGGCTGGGTATTCGATAATGGGCCGGTCGCCTGGCCGTCCATTTCCGGAACCATGCGCACCTGGGGCCGGAAACTCCGCACCCAGGAGCGTGTCCTGTTCGGCGTTTTCAAGCATCCGCGGATTGTGGAAAGTTGCGACAAGGGGTGGCTTTTTCATATTGATCCGCGGAATCTGGGGCTTCAGCAAGGCTGGATGACGCCAACCTTTCACGCTGTCCATTGGCCACGGGTAACCGCCGATCTGCCTTGGCAGGATCAGGGTTACCCCGCTTATCACGGGGTGGCCTGGTATCGCCGGTCGATCCAGCCGCCCGCCCATCACGGAACGCAGCAGATTATTCTTTATTTTGGCGCGGTCGACGGCAACGCCACGGTGTTCCTGAACGGCAAACCAATTGGCGTGCATCGCCTGCTGGCCAACGGTTTCGGCTGGGATAAGCCGTTCTACTTCAATATCACCCGGCGCCTGATCCGCGGACAACCCAATGTGATAGCCGTGCGGGTCAAGAAACTGGTTTACCTGAGCGGAATCGATGGCGGGGTTCTGTTGCTGCGGGTACAAGCGGTCCGCCGCCCAAACCCTGCGGGCGCCCGCCGATAACGAAATTGGCGTCCCCCCTACCCATATATCTATATCGCCCCCACTTGTGGCGGGTGGT
>JAKCCC010000295.1 GCA_021838985.1 Planctomycetota bacterium | reverse complement strand
ATTTCCCGGGCCGCCGTTTCGGTGAGCGTAATCGACATAGCGGTGTAAACTCCTGCTACGATTTACTATCGATTATCATAGGCTGCCAGTCCGGCAAAGAAAAGCGTGCGGTGGAAGCCACGGAGTCTAAGAGCTTGCGATTACGGTCAAGATTTTTAGCGACGGCGGCCGGCGTGGTTCTCATCCTGGTGGTCAGCGCCGGCCAGGCGGTACGGTCTGCGGCGGCGACGCGGCGTGGCGGCGCCACGCGCACCGTCGCCCCAAACTCGCCCGCACACAGTCCCGCCGCTACCTTGGCCCGCCGCCTGGGCGAACTGCGCCAGGTGCACGCCCTGCGCCTTCATTTTACATGCACCAAGAAACTGCCCATCTTGAAAAGGCCGTTCATCAGCGAAGGCATCGTCATCATCGCCCGGCCCGACCGGGTGCGGTTCCAGACCGAACACCCCTACCGTTCCTGTTATATTCTCACCGGCGCGACGGTGTTTTCCCGCAATCAGACCGATCGGCATTGGCGCCGCACCCGCTGGACTCGCCGACCAACTCTGGCCGCCATCCTGCGGCGGTTCGCGACCTGGTCTCTGGGGCAGCCGCGGCATATCGGAACCCATTACGCCGTGACGGTATCCCACGTGATGCCACCGGTGGCGCCGCGGTTCCCCGCAGCCGGAGCTGACCAGGCTGCTGGGACCGTACGGGCGACCGCCTCCGCCTCGCAGCCCGCATCGGCAGCGCCGGCTGGGGCGGCACGGCCGCACCGGATCACATTGTTTACCCTGCGGCCACGCCAGGCCGCGTTAGCCCAGGCGGTTCGCGAGGTCCAACTGGGATTTCCCCGCCATTCACCCTACCTGACTTTTCTGCGGATCATTTCGCGGCGCGACGATCAAAGCGTATATTGGTTCGATCACTTCGTGGTGAACCCGCCGGTTGCCTCAGGTTGTTTTGCACCGGTAGGACCGCCATGAAAATCACGCCGAATCAGCCGCCGCTTACTCCGCCGAACGTCCCCGCGGCAACCGATTGTTTCACGCGGGTGATGACCTGGTGGTATGGCCATCTGGCCCGTCACCGCCTGGTGTTGTCGGTGGTTCTAGTGGCCCTGGGCGTCGTCTTTTACCGGTCCGCCGCGCACATTCATTGGGCCACTAACGCCCTGCTCTATTTCTCCGGGAACAGCAAAATTGTCCGCGATCTGCACACCGCCGCCGCCGAGCCTGGCCTGGCCAACGACTTGCGGCTGGATGTTCATTTCGCCGCCGGTTCCAGGGGCCATCTCCACTCCGCCGTACGACGTTTACGCCGGGCTTGCGAACAAACCGGCCAATTCGCCTGGGTTTGGGCCGGAGTATCTGCCGGCGCCCAGGCTCGCGCCGCCGCCGCTTTAGCAGCACTTGGCCCAGCCCTGCTGGATGCCCATCAATTCCAGCGTCTGTGCCGGCGTGTTTCCGCGGTCTGGCTGGACCGACATTTTCAATCCGTCGCCGCCCGCCTGCAGGACCCCGACGGGCAACTACTCGCGGCCGAACTACAGCATGACCCCTTGGCCTGGCACGAACTGCGGCTAAGCGCGCTGCACCAGCTTAATCCGCTGCCGGGCGCTCATTTTGCGAACGGCCTGTTGTTAAGCCGGGATGGCCGCCATGCCATGATGATCCTGGCCCCACGGGTGGCGCCGGCGAATGTGGCCGCCTCGAGAAAAATGCTTCAACAGCTGCGCGCCGCTATCGCCCAGGTTCGGCGCGCCATGCCGGCCCTGCGCGTCTGGGTGATTGGTTCGGCGCTGAACTACGCCAGCAACCAAGAGCGCATCCTGCGCGATGTGGTCAAGATCTCGCTAGTGGGAACCCTGCTCGTGGCCGGGGCCATTCTTTTGTTCTTCCGCCGCTGGCTGACCGTGCTGATCTGTCTGATCCCACCGGCCATCGGCGTGGGAACCACGATGGGCTTAGCCGGCTTGCTGCGCCTGCATCTGCCGCTGATTGTGCTGGCGTTCAGCGGCCTGATCTGCGGTTCGACCACCGATTATGGCATCCAATTGATTGCCGCAGTCAAGCGACGCATGCCCGGGCGTGGGCCTGGGCCGTTCTCCGCCCGGCATGAAGCGGCCATCCCGCCGGGATCCGGGCCAGCGCCTACGGCCGATGTCCCCAGGGCTGGAGCCTGGCCTGGCGGGGCGCCGGAAAGCCAGCCCGGCCAGACCGCGGCCGCTGCTGTCCGTGAAATGTTTGGTCCCATTTCCATGAGTGTTTGTACCAGCGTCACCGGATATTCCGCGCTGGCGTTCAGCACCGCGCCGGGCTTGCGGGAATTGGGGCTTTTCGTGGCGGCTGCGACGATTGGCATCTGGCTGGTGACGTTTCTGGTGCTGCCGGTATATCTGGGGCCATGGATTGGCCTGTCTCCGCCACCCCCCTTTCGAGTTTCGCTTTTCGATTTTGGCCTCCGGCCCAGGATCTACGCCCGCAACGACCGAATCCGTTCAACCGAGAAACAAGAATCGAACATCCCCAACCGCAGGCCCTGGTTTGTCTTGGGGATCGTGGCCTTTCTGGCCGCCACGGTGTTTCTGGCTTGGCACGCGCTGCGGGTGAAATACTCTTACCACGGCGAACTGCTCGACGGCAGCTCCCAGAAATTACTGCGGCAGGAACGCCTTTTTTCCCGCATCTGGGGCGATTTGCGCCATCGGGGGCTTGTGGTCCTGACCGATTCCACCGCGTCAGCGGCGCTCACACAACTGCAGACGCTTCACACGGTACTGCGCAAGCTCAAACGCCAACATCAGATCGCCAATGACTACACCCCGGCCGCCATTCTGCCGGATCCAAGCCAGATTCAACGCCGCCTGGTGCGTTGGCGGCAGTTCTGGACCCCGCTGCGCCTCGCCCAGGCCCACCGGTTGGTCACCCAGGCCGCGGTGAAAGCTCGTTTGCGCCCCACGGCTTTCACCGATTCTCTGAACGACTTATCCGCACCTGGATCTATAACCAGCACCCGGAAACAGCTGGAGTATTCCCCGGCGGCGTTAATTCCCGATGCCATTATTCTTTCGCCCTCCCAGGTTACACTGACCGCGGCGGTTATGCCGCGGCGCGATTTACCGCCGGCCCGGCAAAATCAGTGGACGAAAGCTATCTGGCGCGCCGTGCCGCAGGCGGGCATCATTTCCGGCGATACGCTCTTTTACAACACCACGCGCCGGGCCGCCGCGGAGATGAAACATCTGCTGCCGCTGGTGGCGCTCCTGATTCTACTGCCGTTATGGCTCTATTTCCGCCGGCCCCTGCTGACCTTGGTCGCCAGCCTGTCGTTGGGCGTGGGTTTCGTCTGGCTGTTAGGCGCGGCGCAATGGCTCGCCGGCGGTTTGAATCTGCTAAGCCTCGTACCGATTCTCTTTACCCTGGGTGTGGCCGTGGATTACGGTATTTACACTGCCGCCGACCCGGCGCAACGACGCCCCGATGAAATCGGAAAAACCCGCAATCCCGCGACCTTCCTATGCGCTGCCACCACCATCCTGGGAACCGGCGCCATGCTCTTGGCTGGTCATCCCGCCTTGCACTGGATCGGCCTGACCCTGACCGCGGGCATCACCGGGGGTTATCTGGCCAGCCTGTTCCTGGTCGGCCCGCTGACCCGCCGGCGGTTTGGCCGTACGACTGCGCAATCGCCCGGCTCGGTTCAGCGACGGTGACATCCACCTTCGCCTCCCCGATGAACCTGGCGAGCGAATATCCGATGGCTGCCCGCCACGACCTGGCGTCCTCGCAGGCAAGGTGGAGGTCCCCCTTCCCCGCGGCGCAAATGCTGGCAGATTCCGCGGGCGGCCCGGATGTGACAGATAGTTATTCGGCCGAGCTTAACCGTTAGCACATGTGGACTTTATGGCTTGCTAATGAACGCGACTTAAAGTGCGGGCAAAGACAATGGACCACGTGAATGGAAGCCACAGCAGTCGACATAGCGCCGATCGGGGCAACGTGGAGCAGCGGCGTGATGGCGCGCTGGGCGCCGGCGCCCGAAAGAACGCCACCCGACGCCGCCGCGCCTGACCGCGGCG
>JAKCCC010000294.1 GCA_021838985.1 Planctomycetota bacterium | reverse complement strand
TCCCGCATCCTCGCTCTGCATCCCGACCCCCAACGCATTTATTGTCTGCCCCTCCCCTGGCCCGCAACCTCGCCCCTCGCCGTCCTCCTCCCCCAGCTTCGCGCCGCCATCAAACACGACCCCTCCCTCCGCTTGATTGTCATTGACCCGATCACCCCGTTACTTTCCCCCGCCCTGACCCCCGCCCGCTCCCTCCTCCCGCTCCTCGCGGACCTCGCCGCTTGGGCCGCCGACTGCGCGATCGCCATCCTCGCTACCCGCTGTCTCGACCACGCCGCCTCCCGCCGATGTTTTGTTGATCCGCCCCTCCATCTCGTCTGCCACCATGCCTACCATCTTTCCTTCGCCCCCGACGATCCCCATCGCCGTTTGATCCGCGCTTTCAAGTTCGCCGCCCCCCAGCCCCCCCCGCCCCTCGCCCTCCATCTCGCCGGCCCTTCCGTTTCCTGCCGCATAGACCCATCCATCCCCGCCCTCCATCCCGCCGCTCATGCCCCGCCCGCCGACGATAATTCCCCCGCCCTCCGCCAACTTGACCACGCCATCGCCTGGCTGCGCGCCGCGATCCAGACCGGCCCCCTTCACGCCGCCACCGTTCCTCAGCTTGCCCAGGATGTCGGCATCTCACCCCGCACGCTCCGCCGCGCCAAATCCGCCCTGCGCATCCCCAGCCGCCGCGTCCTACAATCAGCCGGCCCCGCCTGGCTCTGGAGTCTCCCCGCCCCCGTCGCTGTGGTGCGGACCTCCAGGTCTGCCGGACAGCCCCCCATCGGGTTAGCCCGGCGGCCCGTACGCCGGATGGTTAGCCCGGCGGCCCGTACGCCGGGTGGTTAGCCCGGCGGCCCGTACGCCGGGTGGTTAGCCCGGCGGCCCGTACGCCGGATGGTTAGCCCGGCGGCCCGTACGCCGGATGGTTAGCCCGGCGGCCCGTACGCCGGGTGATACCCCATCGGCGCCCCCCACTCCCTTTTCAATTTCCAATTTCTAATTCTTAATCTGTGATCTTCACCTTATCCCCGCCCCTCGCCCCCCACACCTTCCCCGTTTCTCCCTCTCTCTGTTTCCCCGCCCCCATTGGCCACCTTGGCCATCTTGGCCACCTTGCACGTTAATCCATCGCCCCTGATGATTTACCGCCCCACCTCCCTTTGGCCACCTTCCCCACCCCCGCTGGTCTCCTTGGCCATCTCCCCCCCCACGCGCTGTGGTGCGGACCTCCAGGTCTGCCGGACAGCCCCCCCGCACCCTGTGGTCCAGACCTCCAGGTCTGCCGGACAGCTATACTCCATTTGGCCTGCAATGAGACATTTACTCCACGCGCCTGTTGATGGGATATCTGATTCGGTATTATTGCCGGAAAATCAGCATCTTTCCGCAGCTTCCGCCCTCTATAAATGTATTGTCAGAGGCCGCGTTGGGCGTCGATGAAAAGGCGGCAGGTCGAGAGACCTGCACCACAAGCTGGAGATCGTAATTGATCTCGCCGTGGAAAGTGCTGTTGATTCGCACCGGCAACCTCCGCACCCACGCTTTAAAAGCCTTGTTTCAAGCCCATTTGCCCACTATTATTGCCGCCAGCGCCGCCCGCGGCTCAGCACCAGCCCGCCGCAGGCCGCCGTGGGCGACTAAACTGCAGTGACCGAACCGGTCGCCGCAGCGGTATCTCAAACCCGTCGCGCGGTCCAGTCGCCAGGGCCCACCTCCGGGCCACCATAATCATTTGCCGTCCTTACCCCGCTGCGCGAAACGGGCGCACTGGGAACGGCATTGGTTCGTCAAATCCGTCCTGCACCCGTTGCCGGGTTCCGCCCGCGGCAGTATCATAGACGGTGGATGGACGTTCGGATCACAGAAGCCGCCGAGGCGCGGGTTGACGAGCTCCCGCGACCAATTCAGGACCGGCTTCTGCGGATATTCGAGCGGCTGCGGGAGTGGCCTGAAGTGAGCGGTGCCAAACCCCTGACTGGCAACCTGGCTGGGCATTACCGTATTCGTACGGGTGATTACCGCATCCTGTTCCGGGTGGAATCCCAGCGCATCCTGGTGCTGAAGGTTGGCCACCGGCGCGATTTTTATGAATGAGGACTGCCCGGTTATGGTTGAGAACGTCATTCAAATTGAGGGTCGCCGATTCGTACTCGTGCCGGAGGATGAATACCGCCGGTTTCGCCGCAGGCCCGCGTCGCCGGCCCGCGTGATGCTTCCACCTTTGCCGCCGCGGGCAGCCGATGGTACACGTGACGCCGTGGACTTTACCCGTGCCGCGATCGCACGGGGACTGATCCGGGATCGTGTGGCTCGAGAGCTGTCTCAACGCGAGCTGGCCAGGCGGGCGGGCGTGCCCCACGCCACGCTGGCGCGGATAGAGACGGGGAGGTACACGGCACCAGCCGGCGCTATCGAGAAACTGGATGGGGCGATTCATGGCACCAGGCGCAGGCCCCGATCCCGCCACGGCGGACACATTCCGTTGTGCCATCCGTAGCGGACACATTCCGTTGTGCCGCCAAACCGCCGAGCCGCCCCGTTTTTCTCGCCCCTTCGTGCCTAAAATTCCCGCGCTGCCCGCAAATCCTCCGGCAGCGCTTCGCCCGCCACAATCGCCTCACACACCCACGCCCCCCCTAAAAAAGGCGAGCCGCCGGATTGACCCCGCCGGCCCCCGACCTTCTCCCGAAACATAAACGTTATTCCTTCCGGCCCCGCGACAGCCAGTTGCTCCACCGTTTTCGCGTGTTTCGTGCGTGCAATTTATCCCGGCGCGTTCAAAGGACGGGCATTAGAATTCATCTAAATCCGTGTAGTTCCGCCTGATCTGTGGTATTTTGCCGAAAGGCTTAAAGCCGAGCGCTGATCGCCGTCGGAGAAATGCCGTGGCCCGCCAACCGCGAATCGTCTGGTTCCAGAATAATAATGATCATTATTTCGTCCGCATGATCGATGCCCTCAACGCCCGCGGTGACGCCGTTTATTTTCCAGTGTTTTTGTGCCCCCCGCCGGGGGCGGCAGCGAGGGCCACAGAGGGCACACAGGAACGCGGTGGTCCCGAAACCCGGGCCGGGGGGAAGACGGGTTGCACCGGTGGGAACGGGCGTGCCACGGAGGGGAAGGCGGGAAACGGCACATCGGGGTTTGCCTGCTACGGTGGCCCGGTTCCGAAGGGGCCGCATGCGTTCCTTGGCCGCCTGGGCCGGCCGGGGCGGCTGCGGGCGGATGCCCGCGCCTATGTTCGCGGGCTTGGCTGCGACGTGGTCATTCTTGGAGGTTACAACTCGCTGTTCAAGCTCTGGGTCATGCGCCATTGTTGCCGGCGGGGGATTCCTTGCTGCCTGTTCGCCGACAGCAATATCCGCTCCGAACGCGGAGAGTCGTTCCTGCCCCGCCTGGCGCCTGCGGCACACGAAAATGGCCCGCTTGCGCTTCGCCGCCCCGCGCAACGCCGCCGGTTCGCGCCGCGATCGTCATTTTCAGGACCGATCAACGCCCCGCCGGAGCCAGGTGCAGCGCCGCCCCGGCTTCACCGCCCATCGCCCGCCTTTCCCCGCCCGACTTCGCTCCAGAGCCTTAAACGCCTCGCTAAGAAACTCTTCCTGCCCCGCGTGATCGCCCGGCTCACCCGCATCATTCCCGTCAACCGTTGCGGCGTCGCGTATTGGCGCTACTACGGCAGCCCGCGCGACAAAATTCGCCGCAGCACCTATTTTTGCCGGCTGGACCTGCTGGACGAAGCCCGGAGCCGCAGCCGGGAAGAAACGCTCGCCCGCCACGGCTTGCCGGCGGACGGCAAGCTCATCTTCACCGCGGCCCGCCTGGTGCCGGTCAAGGGGCTTGATTTAATGCTTACAGCGTTCCAGCAGGCGCGGCTTACCGAGCGCGGCTGGGTTTGGGCCATCGCCGGCGACGGGCAACTGCGTAACCAGTTGGTTACGCTGACTCGGTCCGATGCCGGACGGTCCATCCGTTTCCTCGGCCACCAGGCGCCGACCGAAATCATGGCCCTGATGCTCCAGAGCAACCTTTTCATCCTGCCATCTTGGTACGAGCCGCACGGAATTGTCGTCACCGAAGCCTTGGCGGCAGGCACAC
>JAKCCC010000293.1 GCA_021838985.1 Planctomycetota bacterium | reverse complement strand
GGCGAAGGGGGGATTAACCGTTCGCACCGGAATCATACAGGTGTCCGTTCCGGTGCTCGTCCCGCCCGTAAAGAAAAAACCTTGGCCCAGGAGTCCATTCGTTAGCACCGCTGCCTGGTTGGTGTCGGTGGTCCCGTTGACCACGCCGGTCGCGGTGGTATAGGTGAAAATATTGTCACCATTTTCACCCACGTAGGGCGAGATTTCCCAAGTGACATGGTCATCGCCGAAGCCCACGTTCTGGCCGTCGCCGGCATGATTACCGGAATTGTAAATATACGGCCCAAACGTGTTAGCTGTCGGCAGGGTGGTGGTTATCCGCTCAAACGTGCCAGCGCCGGGACCGTCACCGTCGTCACCGCCCCTGACGTTCGTGGGAAGACCATTCTCCGGCGCCATATCACTGACCAAGGGAACCTGGCTGGTGGCGCCGTTGGTGCTCCACCACAGGCCGGGCGCAAGAAACATATTCGCGTTACCGGAGGACGACGCCCAGGGGCAGGCGATGGAATAGCTTTCGCCCACTCCATTCAAACCGTAATAGCCGCCATGGGACTGGGTTAGCCCCCCCGCCCCAGCTGGGCCGTTATAGGTCTGGCCGTTAGACGCGTTACCCAGCACACCAAAATTAGGGATGATGTAGGTGGGCCCCGGGGTGTTGGGTACGGTATAGTATTCCAAGGATACACCGTAAGCGATCGGGTCGGACGGGCAGATGAAGCTCGCCGGCGTGGTGTAGCCCTGAAGCACCATAAGCCACATGCTGGCCGTCGGGTTGTTGTACGTGTAGAGGTCCTTTCCTATGGCTTGGGCCGAGAACCAGTCCGCCACCACCTCCTGCGGACTGGTTTCGGTGGCCTTGTAGGCGATAGGCGCCGCCGGGCCGCTCACGAAATACGCGCCGGGTATTTGGCCCGCGAGGCTGCCGCTGACGGCCGGCAACGTGCCGTCGTTGCTTTGCGCGTACGTCAGCATAGACTGGATGACCCCGCGGATGTTGGCCATACACACCGCGCGGTTGGCCAGTTCCCGGGCCTTGGCCAATGCTGGTAGAAGTATAGATATCAATATAGCTATAATTGATATCACCACCAGCAGCTCGATGAGCGTGAACGCGGCGCGTTTCTTTGGCGCCGGGCGCAGGCGGGCGGCCAGGGCCGCCAGGAACGGGGCGTCGATGTAACCGCCGGGAGGCCACGCGCCTGAACCGTCCAACCCGGCGGGCCGCAGGTCCGCCACGGCGGCTTCGGCCGCCCTGGCCAGTAGGTTGCTCTGGGAACCACTCATGGAAGTCTCCTTGTAAAAAGAGGGAACAAACTCACCCGTTGGCAGTCTTGAGGTTTCGACCTTCGATGGAGGGAAAGTAGTCATGGAAATCTCCTTACGAAAAGAGGGAACAATTTCACCCGTGGGCAGTCTTGAGGCTTCGACCTTCGATGGATAGGACATGCTAAGCTCCTTAACCCGCGCTTCAACAATCCCCAGGGGGCTTTCCACGCCCGCCTGTGTCTGCTAGCATTCTAACCGTGGAGGTGGTCAGGTCAATGGCTAGACTTGCCAAAAACATGAAGAATCGTGCAGTCGTGGTGCAGCCGGACCATGGGATATCCTTCCGCGACCTTTCCGCTGGGGCGACTTTGCTGGCGGTCGGACGGTTTCAGATGGCTCCCGACGCATCGGATGCCACCTTCCGCCACACCCACCCAGTCTGGCTGCTGGAAATGATTGTGGCGGGGCGGATCGCGCTAAACGTCGAGGACAGCGGCTGGCGGAGCTACTGCCCCGACCAGGGAATTCTTTACGCTCCCCACACGCGTTACCGGGAGCGCCTCGCCGCCGAGGATGGAGTCTGCAAGAGCGTCGGCGTCTTTTTTACGGTGCCCCGGCGGGATCCGTTCCGATCCTGGTACCAGGGGCGGCGGACTTTTTTTCGCATCGAGGACTGCCGGAACCACCTTCGGACGATCATCGAATCCCTGCTGACGCCTGGCGGCCACAGCCAGGCCGGGGCGATACGGTCGCAGGGTTATTTTCTCCAACTGCTTGCCCACTTGCTCGAGGCCCACCGCGAGAACCGCACCCTGATAATCGAGCCGGTGGCCAGGACCGACTTGCTCAGCGAGGTTCATCGGTACGCGCGGGAGCATCTGGATAATCCCCCCTCCCTTGCGGATTTGGCCAGGGTGGCCTGTCTGAGTAAATCCGGATTCGCGCACGCCTATAAGCGCATGACCGGGCGCAGTCCGATGGCGACGCTGCGCCAGATGCGCGTGGAAGCGGTCAAGGCGCATATTTACCACAACCGTTTGACGCTCAAGCAAATCCGCCGGCTGACCGGATTTGCCGACGTGTTCCACCTTTCCCGCACCTTCAAGCGCTTAACCGGAATGAGTCCCCGGGCCTTCCGAAGCTCGCTGAAAACGTTCCATTTCACCCCCGCAAATGACACGGGTGACGCCGCCGCGTTAGGGGCCGCCAAGGAATAACATTTACATTTTTGGGGAACGTCGGTGTTTGGCGGGGCGCGGAACGCTAAGCCGCAAGTCGCCGCCAAGAGACCGTCAGGCGACTCGGCAAAGCCTGTCCGCCCACTGGCGGGGCGAGCGGCCTGTGGCGGCAGCGGTCGCTGAAAAGTGTCAACGTTATTGATTGACAGTCCCTTACCATTGCAGATATTCCGGATATTGGGAGACAGACAGGGGCAGGCGGCGGTCTCCGGGCGGCACCACCAGCGTACGGGTTCTTGTGCCGGTCTCGTTGGTGAGTCGGTATCGCCCCGGCTGGAGCGGCAACAGTAAAGTCCGCGGGGAGTGACCACCGGTCTTCCAAACCGCGATGCAGTTGTCATTCGACCCGGCAAAAAGCAGTGCGTAAACGTCGGCGCCCCCCACCTTCAGACGCTTGACAAATCGGCAGCCGTTCAACTTCCTCATCAACGTCCTGGCCGCGAAATAAGCGGGTTTGGGGGTATAGACGTTCTTGCGCCCCGGATGGTACCGAAAGCGGACCAGTCCAAAATGAACCCCGGAATTGTTGGGATCAGGTCCATCGTTATGCCAGTCATACCAGATGGACAGGGCAATACCTTGCGAAAGATTGATCAGAAACGATCGGGCCAACCCGCGGGCCTGCCGCGCGGCACTTCTACCCTGTCCCACCGTGGTCCAGCCCCATTCGCTGGAAATAAGCGGAATTTTTCGCCCTTGGGGCGCATAGCGGGCTATCAACGCTCTTATTCTACGGTAGATAGGACCGACCGTATCGGGATTAGTGTAGGGGTGAACCGTTACCGCATCAAAATACTTGAGGACACCCGCCTGAAAACAGCGGCGAAGAAAGGCCAAGCTCATACCCCCGGACAAAGCCGGTCCGACGTATAGCTCCCGCGGCGCCACCGCCCGGAATGTTTTGCCCACGGCCACGGCCAATTTGGAATATTCACCGGCCCGGGCGTTGGGCGGGGCGCCAAAAGTGCCATCCGGTTCATTCCACATCTCCCACATGACGCCGTGGCCGCGGAAATGGCGCAGGGCCGCGGCCACCCAACGGCAAAAGGCGCGGCGGGCCGCAGGGGTGGTCGGCGGGTGGCCGTGTTGGTACAGTGGATTGCCGTAATCAAGAATCCACAGCGCTCGCATATGATGCCGGCGCAGCGCCGCCAGGAGTCTATCGTACGCCGCGAAGTCGTAGTGACCGCGGGTCTTTTCAGTGGCGTCCCAGACGAAATCCATGCGCACCCAGCGAAAACCGGCGGCGGCAACCATCCGCATTTCGCCAGGCCGCGGCCGGGTAAAATGAATGTTTACACCGAAGCAATCAGGCACGCGGGCGACGGGCAAGCCCCGGGCACGGACCTGGGCCATCCCTGCCGCCACCGAGGCCCGCGCCGGCGGGAGATGGCCTGCCGCAAGATCCAGCACGAAGGCCACCAGAACCAGCGCCAGATGCCATCGCTGCGCCGGCACGAGATCCATAAGACCGCCCCGCCGAGCGCGGTTTCCATATAACATGTCAACACCCATACGTGAACGACCCAGGGGCGGGTTTGCCTTTCCAGATTCTTGCGGTTCCCATCGGTTCGTCAGTTCCCGG